>JASFJH010000185.1:0-4692 GCA_050122215.1 Granulosicoccaceae bacterium
AACTCATCCGCATCATCATCGGTCACGTACCGTTGCGGCCAGAAGGTCAATGACTTCGTGCCAATACGAATGGTCTGCACATGCCTGAATTCGGGTTTCAGCAAGGCCTCAAGATATTCCTTGAGGTGGCGGGTCTTCATGACCATGGGATCGCCCCCGGTCATGAGCAGATCACTGACTTCCTTGTGCTGTTTCAGATAGGCATGCAGCTTGTCCGCTTCCTTGCTGGCAAAACGCAGGTCCTTGTCACCGACAAACTGTGCCCAGCGGAAACAGAATGTGCAATAACTGTGGCATGTCTGACCCTGGCTGGGAAAGAACAATACCGTCTCGCGGTACTTGTGCTGCATACCCTGCAGCGAGTCATCACCAAGCATCGGAACATTCAGCGTTTGCTGGCCGGCAGGGTGCGGGTTGAGCCGGGCGCGGACCTCGGCGACCGCCTCGGCGATGGCGGCCTTGTCTTCGCTACGCACGGCATCGGCAACACGATTGAAGTCACCCTCGGCAAGCATGCCCGGTTGCGGGAACGTTAGCTGGAATATGGGATCGGCCGGGATATTGTCCCAGTCGATCAGTTCATTGATCACATAATCATTAACGCGGAACGGAAATACTTTTGCCACCACCCGCATGGCAAAACGCTGCTCCGCCGGCAAGGCCGCCAGCTGCTCGATCTGGTCAAACTGTCGTTCCGTGTATACCTTGAGGCGTGTGACCTGCTCGATATCGGAACCAAATACGCCCTTACGGGCCTGTAAAACACTACCCGGCATTCTATTCACCTGATTGTCTGTTCTGTGCGCCGCTGCCATGTGAACATATGCATGGCGACATTGAACGGACCCTATGGTCCGAAAGAGGCAATCGCTGTTAAGGATCAAGGTAACGGAACTTACGCGGCTCGAGATGGAGCATCTGCAGCCGTCACCAGACAGGATTGCGAGGCGTGATCCTAACATGCCTGATGGAATTATGTAACACTATGATAAATAAGGGGAACTATTCGACGGTCACGGATTTCGCGAGGTTGCGCGGCTGATCGATGTCGGTACCCTTGATCACGGCGACATGGTAGGCGAGCAGCTGCAGGGGGATGCTGTAGATAATCGGTGACACGGCCTTTTCGGTGGCCGCGACGTGCAGGACACGTATGCCCTCGGTCTCCTTGATGCCGGTCGCCGGATCGGTAAACACGATCAACTGGCCGCCGCGCGCGCTGACTTCCTGCAGGTTGGCCTTGAGCTTTTCCAGCAGCTCGTCGTTGGGCGCCACGGCAATAACCGGCATGTCGGCATCGACGAGCGCGAGCGGGCCATGCTTGAGCTCGCCGGCCGGGTAGGCCTCGGCATGGATATAGGAGATCTCCTTGAGCTTCAGCGCACCCTCCATCGCCACCGGCCAGTGCGGGCCGCGGCCGAGGAACAGCGCATGGTGCTTGTCGGCAAACGACTTGGCGAGGATCTCGATGGCGTTATTCAGCTTCAGGGCCTCTTCGATAGCCTGTGGCAGCTCGAACAGCTGCGCCATGATCTTGCGCTCGGTGTCGCGGTGCATGTCACGATGGCGGCCGATGGCGACAATCAGCAATAACAGCGCCACGAGCTGCGTGGTAAAGGCCTTGGTCGAGGCCACGCCGATCTCCGGTCCGGCCCGGGTCATGAGCACGAGATCTGACTCGCGCACAATCGAACTTTCCGGCACGTTACAGATGGCCAGGGTATGCTCATAACCGCGTTGTTTTGCGACACGCAGCGCGGCCAGCGTATCCGCGGTCTCACCCGACTGCGAGATGGTCACAAACAATGTATTGCCGGCAACGACATGCTTGCGATAGCGGAACTCACTCGCGACCTCGACATGACAGGGCACGCCGGACAGGCCTTCAAAACCGTACTTCGCAATCAGCCCGGCATGGTAACTCGTGCCACAGGCGACGATCTGGATCGCCTCGACCTTGTCGAAAACGGCCTTTGCCTGGGGACCAAAGCTTTCTTCAAGCAGACCCTCGGTACTGATCCGGCCCTCCAGGGTCTCGGCGATGGCGCGGCTTTGTTCAAAGATTTCCTTTTGCATGTAGTGGCGATACTCGCCACGCTCGACCGCGTCGGCGCCGAGCTCACTTTCATGCACATTTCTTTCGACAGGCTCGCCCTCGGCATTGAAAATCGAGACCCGCTCACGCCTGATTTCCGCGATATCACCTTCCTCGAGGAAGATGAAGCGTTGCGTTACCGGTAACAGCGCTGCGACATCGGAGGCAATAAAGTTTTCACCGATGCCAAGTCCGATCACGAGCGGGCTACCGCGGCGCGCGGCCACGATCAGGTCCGGATTGTCATTCGCCACGACCCCGAGCGCATAGGCACCATGCAGGTGTTCGGTGGTTGCCTGCACTGCTTCACGCAGCGCCATGCCCTGATCGAGATAGCTGTAGATTTCATGCACGATGACCTCGGTATCGGTCTCCGAGGTAAAGGCATAACCACTGGCAACCTGTTTGCTGCGCAGTAACTCGTGGTTTTCGATAATGCCGTTATGCACAATGGCCACCGCCTTGTTGCACACATGCGGATGGGCATTTTCTTCGGAAGGCTTGCCATGCGTGGCCCAGCGGGTATGGGCAATACCAATCCTGCCTGACACGGGCGCCGCGCTGATCGTGTCAGCAAGCTGCTGTACCTTGCCCTGCGTACGCACGCGCGACAGGCAGCCGTGCTCATCGACGAGGGCCACACCGGCCGAATCATAACCGCGGTATTCGAGTCTGCGCAGGCCTTCAATCAGGATAGGCAGGACATCCCGTTGTGCGATAGCACCGACAATGCCACACATAGTTTATTTCCGTTAGGGGTTAGGGGTCAGGTGTGAGGAGTAATACCTCACAAACCTGAACATATCTGTCACTTTACGCCTCACGCCTCACTCCTCTCGTTTTTTAACCGGTCGTTGCCAGCCAGTGATCGTCTTTTGCGGAGAGCGCGACAGGCTCAGGCTGTCTTGCGGCGCATCTTTATTGATGGTCGAACCGGCACCGATGGTGGCTCCCTTGCCGATGGTTAACGGCGCCACGAGTGCCGTGTTCGAACCGATGAAGGCATTGTCTTCGATGATCGTGCGGTGTTTGCGGGCACCATCATAATTGCAGGTGATCGTGCCCGCACCGATGTTCACGTCACTGCCCAGCGTGGCATCGCCGATATAACTTAAATGGTTGACCTTGCTGCCCTTGCCGATCTCGGCATTTTTCACTTCCACAAAGTTACCGACCTTCGCACCATCGGCGAGCCTGGCGCCGGGACGCAGGCGCGCAAACGGCCCGATACTGCAACCTCGACCGGTCTCGCTTTGCTCGAGCAGGGAGTTCGCCTCGATGTGCGTATCGTCACCGATAATACAGTCGCGAATGATCACATTCGGTCCGATCTTGACGTTGTTGCCCAGGCTGACCCTGCCTTCGAGTATGACATTGATATCGATACTGACATCCTGGCCGCAGCTGACCTCGCCACGAATATCGATTCGTGCCGGGTCACGGAGGCTGACGCCCCGCTGCATGAGTTGTTCTGCCTGCATATGCTGATAATAACGTTCCAGTGCCGCCAGTTGTAGCCGGTCGTTCACACCACTGACTTCATGTTCGTCCTCGGCCTGTATGGCCTCCACACCGATCCCGTCCTGCACGGCCATGGCGATCACGTCCGTGAGGTAGTACTCACCCTGGGCATTGTCGTTATCCAGCCGCGCGATCCAGTCACGCAGTTGCGCCAGGGGTGCTGCCAGGATGCCGGTATTGATTTCCCGGATGGCAAGCGTTTGCGTATCCGCGTCCTTGTGCTCGGTAATCGCCGCTACCCTGCCTGCTGCGTCCCTGACAATGCGGCCATAACCCGCCGGATCATCGAGATTCACGGTGAGCAGGGCGATCCCGTCCGGGTTGCTCTGCACGAGGCTTTTCAGGGTACTCGACTGTATCAACGGCACATCACCGTACAGCACGAGCACGCGTCCATCGTCAGCGTTTATCGACGGCAGTGCCTGCGCCACGGCATGACCGGTGCCGAGTTGCTCGGCCTGTTCGACCCAGTCGACATCCATGCCGGGCAGGATGGTTTTTACCTGTTCGCCACCATGTCCATACACTACCGTGATCCCGGCCGGTGCCAGCGCCCCGGCAGCACTGCTGACATGCTCGAGCATGGCGCGACCGGCCAGCGTATGCATGACTTTGGGCAGGCGCGAACGCATGCGCGTGCCCTGGCCGGCAGCGAGAATAACAATGTATAAGGGTGTTTCTGGCATGCCCGTAGTCTGAACGAAAAACCTCAACGGGACAACGAGTTAAGGGGTTTTATTAGTGTGAGCCTTCAGGCGTGGCATTGAGCATATCTTTCGAGTAGTCATGCTCGAACTGGCCCTGCGCGATTTCCTCGGCCGTGGCATCCCTGACCTCGAGGATCCGCACCGTGAACTTGATGTTCTTGCCGGCCAGCGGGTGATTGCCGTCAAGGGTCAGCTTGCCGTTTGCGATCCTGGTCACGGTAAAGGTCTTGCTATCACCGTTTTCATTCTGGAACTCGGCCTGCGCGCCAACCCGGCGATACTCGGGCGGCACATTGTCGAGCTTGTCCTTGAAGGTCAGGTTCGGATCATGTTCACCGAAGCCCTCTTCCGGCGGTACCATGACCTCGA
>JASFJH010000186.1:0-4678 GCA_050122215.1 Granulosicoccaceae bacterium
CTTATTTCCACTCACTGTTTGCCGGCAACCCCGTAAAGGGGTTTCCGATTTACAGCCGCTCGACAGGGAAAAAGTCAGCGCTGGTGGCGGCGCCTATTGTGGTCGATAACAAGGTGATCGGTGCGCTCGGTACCTCGATTTTCCTGGAGGAACTGCGTACCAGATTGAACCGGGCGTTTGCCCTGCCACAGAACTACATGTGGTTCGTCCTGAATGCCGAAGGCAACACCATGCTCGACGATAACAGCGACTTTATCTTTATGAATCCGCTAACCCAGGGCAGCCCATCCTTAAGGGAAGCCGTAACCGAAGCCCTGCAACACGAAAACGGTCCAATACAGTATGAACTCGAAAGCCTCCGGCATGGACACTACCGGAAACTGCGGAACATCGACTGGTGGATGTTTCTGACAAAAATCGAGGGTGCGCAAATACCGCCGCCGCCACGACTGACAGTTTCGCTCGAACGCTTTGTGCCTGATTTGCAGAACAGCCTGGCGCAGATCGACGCCTCCCTGGCAAGGTTGATCACGCAACGCAAAGTGGATGTTAAAAACGAGCGTGAGATCAGGGCACTGCTTGGTGCTCTGCTTGAGGAAAACCTTCACATTGTCGAGGCATCCTATATCGATCCGAAGGGATTTCTCCGCTATATCGAACCACGTGATTACAGGAATTTCGAGAATGTGGATATCAGCTCCCAGGCGCATATGATTGCCATGCACAATAAGCCGGGGCCGATATTAAGCAGCGGTTTTATGGCAGTTGAACATTTTCTGGCAATGGTCATCTCGCGGCCCCTGTACGACAGCGACAAGCACTTCGCTGGCTGCATCAACCTGCTGATCCGTCCCGAGTTGCTGATCGACGCCCTGCTCAAACAAACGACCATCCCCGATAACTATGAACTGTGGATCATGCAGACCGATGGCATGATCATCTACGATCAGGACAGGGAAGAAATCGGCAAAATGCTGTTTAGCGACCCCCTGTATACCGGCTTCGGCAACCTGCTCGAACTGGGCAGACAGATTGTCGCCGCCCCCAGCGGCGAAGGGCGTTATATCTTTCTTGCCCCCGAACTCAAACAAAAAGTCATCAAACATGCCATCTGGCAGACAGTCAGACTCCACGACCGGGAATGGCGAGTGGTGCTGGCCTATCGGCCCTACGAGTAGCAAGGGCGGTTCATACCGGGTTTATGGTCATGTCGTGATTAAGACACGTGACAATGCAGCGCACGCGCTAATCTGGAGGGGCGGCCCCGGATAGGTGCGCCAGCACGACGGCGACTTGCTGCTACGGCCTTTACAGGCCCCTGCAAGGGCTTTATGTTTCCCATAGTCGGGGCGGGCTCGCCTCCGTCCGCATGGGGGACTTTTCAGTATGAGCAACCTCGATCTCGGAATCATCGGAAACTCGACCTTCTCCGCACTGGTCGACAAGATGGGGCGCATCGTCTGGTCCTGCCTGCCCCGGTTCGACGGGGATCCGGTGTTTTGCAGCCTGTTGATGGGGGAGCGCGAGCAGGCCACGCGCGGATTCTTCGACGTGCTACTCGCGGACTTCTCCCACAGCACCCAGCAGTACCTGCACAACACGGCGGTTCTGGTCACGACCCTTTACGACCACCACGGTAATGCGGTCGAGATCACCGATTTCACCCCGCGCTTCAAGGATCGGGGGCGCATATTCCGCCCGGTCTCCATCATTCGCCAACTCCGGCCCGTCGCCGGCCACCCGCGGATCACCGTGCGCCTTCGCCCCACCTTCGGCTACGGGGCCGAGGACGGCCAGTGTTCTCGCGGCAGCAACCACCTGCGCTATGCGGGGTCGAGCCTCGCGCTGCGCTGCACGACCAACCTGCCGGTAGCCTATCTCGCCGACGAGGTGCCGTTTCTGCTGGAGGAGGAGGCGACGCTCATCTTTGGCGTCGACGAAAGCTTCCCTCTCGACCTCGTCCTGGCCGGGCACGAGTATTTCGAGCGGACCCGCGAGTACTGGCAGGACTGGGCGCGCTTCCTCGCCATCCCCTTCGAGTGGCAGAAGGCCGTGATCCGTTCGGCGATCACGCTAAAGCTGTGCAGCCTGGAGGAAACCGGGGCCATCATCGCCGCCGCCACCACCTCGATTCCCGAGGCGGCCGGGAGCGAGCGCAACTGGGACTACCGCTACTGCTGGCTGCGGGACGCCTATTTCGTGGTCCAGGCGCTCAACCGCCTGGGCGCCACCAAGACAATGGAAGACCACATCCGTTACATCACCAACATCGTTGCCGGGTGGGAGGGCGAGCACCTGCAACCGGTCTACGGGGTGGCGCTGGGCAAGGCGCTGATCGAGGAAGTCGTCGAGCATCTGCCAGGGTACCGGGGCATGGGGCCGGTGCGCCGGGGCAATCAGGCCTACGAGCATATTCAGAACGACATCTACGGCAGCGTCATCCTCGCTGCAACCCAGACCTTCTTCGATCAGCGGCTGAGGAGGCCGGGCGACGTCGACCTGTTCGAACGGCTGGAAGCAGTCGGCTATCGGTGCGTGGAGCTGTACGACAAGCCCGACGCGGGCCTGTGGGAATTGCGCACCATGGCCCGGGTGCATACCTATTCCGCCGTCATGTGCTGGGCGGGGGCAGACCGCCTGGCGCGTATCGCCGATCAACTGGGATTGTATGAACGCGCCGCCTATTGGCGTAAACACGCGGACCAGATGCACCGGCGGATCATTGACGAGGCCTTTGACCGCGAGCGCAACACCTTTGTCGAAAGCTTCGGCGGCCAGGAGGTGGACGCGAGCCTGCTGCTGATGTTCGAGCTGGGCTTCTTGCCGCCCGAGGACCCGCGCTTCGTGGGTACGGTGGAGGCGGTGGAAAGAGCGCTGCGGCGCGGGGATCACATGTTCCGTTATACCCAGCAGGACGACTTCGGCTATCCCGAGACCGCCTTCAACATCTGTACCTTCTGGCTGATCGATTCGCTGGCCGCGATCGGGCGGCACGACGAGGCCCGCAGGCTGTTCGAGAAAATGCTGGACTCGTGCAACCACCTGGGCCTGCTGTCCGAGGACATCGACCCGTCAACCGGGGAGCTGTGGGGCAATTTCCCCCAGACCTACTCCATGGTGGGGCTGATCAATTCCGCGCTGCGTCTCAGCAAGAAATGGAGCGACGCGTTTTGAGCCAACCGCTAGCCGTCGTATGCCGACACTTGTTTACTTTCTGTGCGGGTGATTCAGATCCGCCGGGAATACCGTAACTTCGCCGTGATCCGATCCATGGGTAAGCGCGTCACTGCACGTGCATAGATATGCTCGTTCAGGTAGGCCATTTCGTCCTCAAGTTGATCTTCGAATACATCGCGGTACCACGCCTTGCGCTTGCCATTGCCCCCCGGGCTCCAGCGATAGCCACGCTTCCTGAGATCATCTTTTTTCTCGAACGGCGCACCGTCTGCCCATAAACGCACTTGCGTACAGCGCGCATGATCAAGCAAGCGCTTTAACACGGGCTCGCCCGATTTGGGCAAGGCGCGCGACAGGATTTCAATCCCGGCCTGGCAATCAATCGTGGCACGGTGCCCTTCAAAGAAAAACCCGTACTTGTAGGCCAGGTACTCGAGCTTGACGCCTTCCATGCCCTCCTCGTTCCAGTTGATGTCGGCAATCGAGCACGCCCAGGCGATATCTTTGAAGTCATCGAGCAGGTTTTCACAAAAGGGCCTGTCGAAGCGCGCGTTGTGCGCGATCACGATCACCGCCCCGGACAGCAGTTGCCTGACCGCCTCGACGTCGATCGCCCGGCCTTTCACCATCTCATCGGTAATGCCGGTGATCTGCGTGGCGAGCGCGGGAATCGGCATGCCCGGATCATTGAGCGCATTGTACGCGGGCAGCAGGCGATAGATGTTGCCCGCCGCGTCAAACTCGAACGGCACCATGGCCAGCTCGATCACCTGATCGACGTCCAGATCCATGCCGGTCGTCTCGGTGTCGAGGAAGATGCCGATCTTTTTCTCGGCCACGCTATCACTGTGATACGCCTCCACCGGGGTGAAGCGCCGGATCACGCGATAGTCGCCGCTGGCTTCGAGTTGTTTTATGCAGTCTTCCATTCCGGGGTTCTGTGTGAATGTCGGCCCCCATACTAGATCACAATCACGGGCGTGTGACAGGCTATTTATGCCGATCGAGGGCATGGTCCGCCAATCCCAACTTAACTGACAACTGAAACTCGGCCAATGCCGGAACTTACGTGATTATTCTTACAATATCCCCGCTCGCAAAAAAACATTATCCGCATTCAGGTATTTTAGTCATATAAATGTCAAAGAATGTGATGAGGGTCACTAAAATTATCCGGTAATAGGCCGATATTTATCATTCCATATCAACTTTTTTAGGGCTATTTCCCATGAATATACGTTATCTTGTTTTCGCGGCGACACTGATGGCCGCTGCTAATGTGAGTGCGGATAGTTCCACCCTGGACGCCGCCATTGGTGGTGGTATCGGTGGTGCTGCTGGCGCTGCGATCGGCAATGAGGTGGGTGGTCGCGATGGTGCAATTATCGGCGGCGCGATAGGTGGTGCTGCTGGCGCTGCGGTGACCACAGACGATAATGCGCCACATCAGCGTCCGGCGCCAAAGACCTACTATCGCAACGAGCCCCGGAACAACCATAAT
>JASFJH010000187.1:0-4652 GCA_050122215.1 Granulosicoccaceae bacterium
GGCCATCTCGGCCTGGGAGGGGTGGGTGATTCGAAGGGGATGATGGAGAGCGAACTGCGCAACCATCATATCAACTGGATATGTAACGCCAAAGTGACAAAGGTCGAGGCGGACACGATGTACGTCACGGAAATGGATGATGAGGGCAAAGAAAAGAAACAACATGAACTGCCATTCAAGTACAGCATGATGTTGCCGGCCTTCACCGGCATCGACGCAGTCAAGGATGTCGAGGGGCTGGCCAACCCGCGTGGTTTCATTCTGATCGATGAATTGCAGCGTAATCCAACCTTCCCGAATGTTTATGGTGTGGGGGTCTGTGTTGCCATCGCGCCGCTGGGTGCAACCCCCGTGCCTACCGGCGTACCGAAGACCGGTTACATGATTGAGACCATGGCACACGCAGCGGCGGAAAATATCCGCGCCACGATTGATGGCAAGGAGCCTGAGTCAAAAGCGACCTGGAATGCTATCTGCCTGGCAGACATGGGCGATAACGGTATCGCCTTTGTCGCCAGTCCGCAGATACCGCCGCGCAACGTGAACTGGATGAAGAAGGGCAAATGGGTTCATCTCGGCAAGATAGCTTTCGAAAAGTATTTCCTGCGCAAGGTCAGGAAGGGCATCATCGAGAGTGTCTATGAGAAATACCTGCTGAAAACGCTCGGTATCAACAAGCTTAAATGAGGCAACGCAAAACCGGGGCGGTGATTAATATGCCCGACAGCAGAAGTAATCATTTTCTGTCCCGGTTTGTTTTGCCGGGAAGTTGCCATTCCCGATCCTTCAACCCTGTTTCATGTGTTGAAAAAATATCATCATAAAAATAGGTTTATAAAAAACAGGTCTTCTCCAGCCCTTGTTGCATCGAGACAGTGCTCGTAATGCAGCAGTCCTGACTGAGTCAGATCAATGCTTTTACGCGCAGGATATGCTTGAATTTCAACATTAGGCAACGGTGTCATCGGTGTATGCGACACACTGGTAGCTGTTTTCAGAGCCAGCCTGTTTGGTTCATGCTATTGAATGGTTCCTGGTTTTTTGATTCAACAGGAGGTGTGCACATGAAAACCTTAACACAATACTTCTTCCAACTCTTCGTATTGTCCACCTTGCTCTGTCTGCTTGGCCTGTCGGCCGCCTATGCCGGACACGGCATGATGGAGCAAAGGGGCCATATGATGGAAGAAGAAGATTATCCCATGATGCACGGCTACGGCATGGGTATGATGGGGTATGGCTACGGCGAGGGCCCCATGATGGGCATGGGTCGTATGGGCATGATGGGATATGGTGGTCATCCCATGATGGGTATGGGGCATATGGGCATGCCCCCGATGTTGTGGCGGCTTGATCTCAGCGACAACCAGCGTGACCAGGTTCGTCAAATAATGCGTGATATGCAGGACAAACAGTGGGATTTGATGGACAAACTACGTGATACCTCAGGTGAAATGGATAAGTTATACAGCAGCCCGACACCTGATCCCAAAAAAGCCGGTAACGCCTATGCGGGCATGGCAGATGTTCGGCGGCAGATGCTGGAGAATCATATCGAAGCACAGAACAGGCTGTACCAGCTATTGACAGAGGAACAACGCAAGCAACTGGAAGAGCAGCGCAAATACCACTGGCGCTACAATCGTTAAACTGGTCAGGTTCCCTGTGCAGTGCGTGCCGGCACCTCGGCACGCACTGTAAAAACAGGCTGCCTTGACCCCGCTTGTAACGCAGGCAACAGCTGTTCGCGTTACATGTCGCGATTATGCGAGAAGTACGCCATCGAGAGTTGTCAGGGACGCCAGTATTTATAACCCTGCATCTGCAAGCGGATAACTTCCGGTGCGCCCGCCGGCACAAATTCCACCTCCAGTGGGAACTGATTATCTTTAAGCCCCCATGCCTGCATACTTATACGACAAGCTTTGAAGGTCACACCACGATTGGCCAGCTTCGTCAGTAATTGCGATGTTTCCGGGTTGTTCTCCAGAAGTGCGTGAATGCCGTCCTCATAAGCAACTACGACTATTTCAAGCTTCTTCTCACCGATGTCAGTGAGCACTTTATCTATTTGCAGGAATGCTCTCCTGTGACCAAAATCTTCAGACTTGCGAGTCAGTTGCATAACAAAAGGAACCGGCTCCTCTGATGCATAAACAGGTGTAGCCATGAAGATACTGTCTGCGGCAACAAGTAGTAACAATATTTTTGATATAAAACGCATTCAGGCTTCCTTGGTCATATGTATTCCGGGTGTTTGAAGAGAGACCCATTCCTGACAATAAAGTTCAGCAAAATTACTATCTGCTGCCTATGCCTTGAACAACTTCACCCGGTTCTCGTACGCCTCCCGAGCAATCGCGATGTCATCGAGGAAGTAGGGCAGTTCTTCCATGAGTAACGCCTGCGGGCCATCGACGAGTGCCTTTTCCGGTTTCGGGTGAAAATCGACGAGGATCATGTTGGCACCGGCGATCACCCCTTGTGCGGTGGCATGCATGACATCGAGGATGCCGTCCGGCGCGCGGTCGCGCGTACCGACGGAATGTGAGGGATCGATGCACACGGGCATACGCGTGAGGCGCTTCACGACGGGCACATGGGCAAAGTCGATAAAGTTGCGGTGCGGGTCGCCCATGTTGGTTTTCATGCCGCGCAGGCCGAAGATCACCTTGCGGTTGCCTTCGCTGGCCAGGTACTCGGCGGCATTCAGGGATTCTTCGAGCGTGATGCCGAAACCGCGCTTGAGCAGGACCGGGTGGACGCGCTGCCGGCCGACGGCTTTCAACAGTTCAAAGTTCTGCGTATTGCGCGTGCCGATCTGCAGCATGACGCCGGTCGGGTGGCCGGTCTTTTCGAGTGCCTCGTTGATCTCGTCGACATGTGTCTCGTGCGTGACCTCCATGGCGATGACCTTGATGCCGTACTTGCCGGCCAGTTCAAACACCCACGGCAGGCAGGCCTTGCCGTGGCCCTGGAACGAATACGGGTTGGTGCGTGGCTTGTAGGCGCCCATGCGCGTACACACCTGACCGTGTGCCTGCAGCGCCTTCATCATGAGTTCGACATGTTCGGGAATATCGACGGCGCACAGCCCGGCGAACACGTGCAGGTTGTCCTGGCCGAAGGTGACGCCATTGTAGTCAAAGGAGGTGCTGCGCTGTTCGTCCTTGTGCCGGCCGAGGATGCGGTATTCCTCGGAGACGCGCACGACGCGCTCGACGCAGGGCAGGCTTTGCATGTCATCGATGTCCAGCGAGAGCGTATTGCCGACCAGGTAGACCTCGGTAAGGGTCTGCTCGATCCCGACCTCGTCATGAACGCGGTGTTGAATGTCCTGCAGGCCGTCGAGGTGTTGCATGAGTGCCTGGTATTCCTCACTGTGCTTGTCGGTATCCGGGTGCAGGATCAGGATCATCGTGGTTTATTCCTTATTAATATCTTTCCCCGGGCTCATACCTGGGGGCGGTTCATCGAGATAACGCTGGCGCAGTCCATCGTACGCATCGATGCGGCGATCCCGCAAGTAGGGCCAGATCCGCCGCACTTTTTCAGCACGCTGCCTGTCGATATCGACAACCAGCAGAGTATCTTCGTCGGTTGGCGCACTGGCGAGCAGTTCGCCCTGCGGGCCACAGGCAAAGCTCGATCCCCAGAACTGGATGCCCGCCGAGGTGCTACCCGGATCGGCTTCATGCCCGGTGCGGTTGCAACTGAGCACGGGTACGCCGTTGGCCACGGCGTGACTGCGCTGTACCGTGATCCAGGCATCGCGCTGTCGTTCGCGTTCGGCCTCGTCATCACGCGGGTCCCAGCCGATGGCCGTGGGATAGATCAATAGCTCGGCACCGGCGAGTGTCATAAGCCGTGCCGCTTCCGGGAACCACTGGTCCCAGCAGACCAGTACGCCGAGTTTGCCGAGCGAGGTCTGAATGGGGGCAAAACCGAGATCACCGGGCGTGAAGTAAAACTTTTCGTAATAGCCGGGATCGTCCGGGATATGCATCTTGCGGTACTTGCCGGCAAGGCTGCCGTCACTGTCCAGCACCACGGCGGTGTTGTGGTACAGGCCGACGGCACGTTCCTCGAACAGCGAGGCGACGATCACCACGCCATGTTGCCTGGCCGTAGCGCCAAGCGCATCGGTAGATGGTCCGGGGATGGGCTCGGCGAGATCAAACTGCGTCGTGTCTTCCTGCTGGCAGAAATACAGGCTGTTGTGCAACTCCTCGAGCACGACGAGTTGCGCGCCCTGCGAGGCCGCGGCAGAAATTTGCTCGCAACACGCGGCAAGGTTATCTGCGGGGTTGTCGCTGCAGGCGCGCTGCACGAGTGCAACGCGAAGTGAATCATCAGGCATGGCGGACCCGCTCAGTCATGGTTGGCGAAAATGTTAGCACGAAACGCGCCTGTCTCAAGCGATGATTTGCTGGGTGGCGCAATGCAGGCTGCCGAACTGGTTAATCAGGGCGCGGCAATCGACAGCCACGACCTCGTGGTGCAGGAAGCAGTCCTGCAGGCGCGTGATGGCCTCGGCATCTTCCGCTACACCATACACGGGCAGCAACACGACCTCGTTCAGGATCAGGAAATTCGCATAACTGGCCGGCAGGCGTTCACCGTCTGCATTATCGATGCGTGTGGGCAGCGGC
>JASFJH010000188.1:0-4627 GCA_050122215.1 Granulosicoccaceae bacterium
TCATGGCTGGCACCGCGCACCAGTTCAATTTCGTCACGCAGTTCCTGCGCCTGTGAACCGAGCACCTCGTCGAGCCGCGGGTTATCAAGACCCTCGATGGTTTCACCTTCCTGGATCTTGCCCTTGTGCGTGGCGCTGAACAGGTGCACGCGATTATCGATAAGGTGAAACACACCCTTGAAGGCCTTGCCCATACCAATCGGCCAGGTCACGGCTGCGCACTGGATGTTGAGGACATTTTCCACTTCATCGAGCAGTTCGATCGGGTCCTGACCCTCGCGGTCGAGCTTGTTGATAAAGGTCATGATCGGGGTAGCGCGCAGGCGACACACTTCCATGAGCTTGATGGTCCGTTCCTCGACACCCTTGGCACAGTCGATCACCATGAGCGCCGAGTCGACCGCGGTCAGGGTGCGGTAGGTATCTTCGGAGAAGTCTTCGTGTCCCGGCGTATCGAGCAGGTTGACGATGCGTCCCTTGTACGGGAACTGCATCACCGACGAGGTCACGGAGATACCGCGTTGCTTTTCCAGTTCCATCCAGTCCGAGGTGGCATGGCGATCCGCCTTGCGGCCCTTGACCGTGCCGGCCTGCTGGATGGCCTTGCCAAACAGCAACAGTTTTTCCGTTACCGTGGTTTTACCTGCGTCGGGATGGGAAATAATTGCAAAGGTGCGACGCAAGGCCGCCTGTTCAGATACTAAAGACATCAATTTAACTCATTAACAATAAAATACGTGCACATCAATCAAACGGCTGATGGCAAGGCCATCGCCCCTGCAAGGTAAACCTCGTCAGCGCAGTTTCAGGGACTTGAACACTAGCGAAGATTGCGGGCGAGGATCAATGCATCCTCCCGACCATTCTCATCCGGGTAATAATTCTTGCGCATGCCGACTTCATTAAAGCCACTGGCATGGTACAGCGCGACGGCAGCGGTGTTCGAGGGCCGCACTTCCAGCAGGCACATCTCCGTGTCATGCCGCTGGGCAATACCGATCAGATGTTCAAGTATCGTGTGCCCGTAACCCTGGCGCTGCTGCTGCGGGTCAACGCAGATATTCAGGATATGCGCTTCACCGACGCCAATTGACATGACACCGTAACCGACAAGCGTTTCGTCCACCTCGAGCACCCAGCAACAGTAACCGACCCGCAGGCAGTCACTGAAAATACCGCGCGTCCACGGGTAGGGATAGGCCTTCAGCTCGATGCGCATGATCTCATCAAGGTCATCTTCCTGCATTGGCCGCAACCGTGTTGCCGGTTGGTTCAATACTGCACTCATGTCGCTATTCCATTGCCTCGCGATAAATACGTTGCGCCCGCTGCAGGTCCTGCCAGGCCTTGCGCTTTTCCAGTGGTGAGCGCAACAGGTAGGCGGGGTGATAGGTCACTACCACCGGGATACCGGTATCTGCATAAGTATAGTCCTGGCCGCGCATGTCCTTCATCGGGCTGTCAATGCCCAGCAGGTTTTGCGCCGCGACCCGGCCCACCGCGAGGATGACGGCCGGCTGGATCAGTTCAATCTGCCTGCGCAGGTAAGGCTGACACTGCAACACCTCTTCAGGGCGCGGATCACGGTTGTTCGGTGGCCGGCACTTCAGGATATTCGCAATGAATACCTGCTCGCGTTTGAAGCCGATCGCCAGCAGCATGGCATCGAGCAGTTTCCCGGCGCGACCGACAAAGGGTTCACCCTGGCGATCTTCCTCTGCACCCGGTGCTTCGCCAATTACCATGAAACGCGCCTGCGGATCACCGACACCGAACACGGTGTTGGTGCGCGAGGCGTGCAGCGCACAGGCCGTGCACTGCGCGACCGCGGTCTGCAACTGCTGCCAATCCAGTCCACTGGCATCGGGAGTAACCCCTTTCCCCGTCGCAGCACTGTCGGCGGCGGGCCGCTGTTCAGCATGTCCGCTATCAGCGGGGGCAGTCTCCGCCACACTGTCTGGCTTATCCTGCGCGACGGGCGCAGCGGGCCCAACGCGTTCGCGCCGCGCCCACTGCACAATACCCATCGACTCAAGATAAGGATTCCGTTCCATTAGTCAGTATCCTTCAAGCCTCGTTACCTTTACACATCCGCCGCCTGCGGATGCTCGCGAGCTTCCGGCTCGATGATCTTGTTCAGCGCATTCAGGTAAGATCTGGCCGAGGCAATCACAATGTCCGTATCGGCGCCCTGGCCATTCACAATGCGACCGCCCTTTTCCAGCCGTACCGTGACTTCGCCCTGCGCATCGGTACCCGAGGTGATGTTGTTCACCGAGTACAACTGCAGTTCGGTACCACTGTTGACGATCGCCTCTATCGCCTTGAAGGCTGCATCGACCGGGCCACCACCTGTCGCCGTCGCGGATTTTTCCTCGCCGTTTACCCACAATGTGATCTCGGCAGTCGGGATCTCACCCGTTTCCGAACACACCTTCAGCGTAACCAGCTTGTAGACCTCGTTCTCGGCCTCGATACCGACCTCGGTCATGAGTGCCTGCAGATCCTCGTCGTAGATGTCATGCTTGCGATCGGCGAGATCCTTGAAGCGCGCAAAGGCGTCATTGACCTCGTCCTCGGAAGAGAAGGTCACACCGAGATCCTGCATACGCGTACGGAACGCATTGCGCCCGGAATGTTTGCCCAGCACCATGCGGTTCGTGGTCCAGCCGACATCCTCGGCGCGCATGATCTCGTAGGTCTCGCGCTTCTTCAGGACACCGTCCTGGTGAATGCCGGACTCATGCGCAAACGCATTCGCGCCGACGATGGCCTTGTTCGGCTGTACGGCAAAACCGGTGATGCCCGCGACCAGGCGCGAGCACGGCACGATCTGCGTCGTATCGATGTGATCGACATTGCACTCGAAGAAGTCCTTGCGCGTGCGCACGCTCATGACGATTTCCTCGAGCGAGGCATTACCGGCGCGCTCGCCCAGACCGTTAATCGTACATTCGACCTGGCGCGCGCCATTCTTCACCGCCGCCAACGAGTTGGCCACGGCCAGGCCGAGGTCATTGTGGCAATGCACCGAGAAGACGGCCTTGTCCGCGTTCGGGATCCTTTCGCGCAGGTTATGGATCAATTCGCCGAACTGTTGCGGCATGTTGTAGCCGACCGTGTCCGGGATGTTCAGGGTCGTGGCGCCGGCATCGATCACGGCCTCGAGAATGCGGCACAAAAAGTCCAGCTCGGAGCGGCCGGCATCTTCCGGTGAAAACTCGACATTGTCAGTGTACTGGCGCGCCCGTTTGACCGCATGCACGGCCTGTTCGACCACCTGGTCGGGGGTCATACGCAGTTTTTCCTGCATATGGATCGGCGAGGTCGCGATAAAGGTATGGATGCGTGCCGAATTGGCCCCTTTCAAGGCCTCGCCCGCGGTATCGATATCGCGGTCCAGCGCGCGCGCCAGGCCGCACACGGTACTGTCCTGCACGGCCTCGGCGACGGCCTTGACCGACTCGAAATCGCCTGACGAGGCGATGGGGAATCCGGCCTCGATCACGTCGACGTGCATACGCTCAAGCGCCTTGGCGATCCTGACCTTCTCATCACGGGTCATCGACGCGCCCGGACTCTGCTCACCGTCACGCAAGGTCGTATCAAATATAATCAGCTTGTCACTCATGTCTGGCTCCACGCATTTCTGCTGCCCAGTTTACCATTCACGGCCCGGTGTCCGCACGGTACAACCGGCAAAATATTCAGGAAAATCGGTTTGTTGCGTTTCTACTCACCCTCGCCAGGGTGTGGGGATGTCTTGGTATCTGCCTTACGGCAGCAGAAGTCGTAGCAGGAAGAGCGGGCACAGCGCAGCCTGACCCTGGCGGGCTTGCAAGCTGGAACGGATTGTCGCTGTGTGTATCATCGGTGTCATAAGTCCTCAACTGGCGCTAACTATAGCGCCCGGGCCACGGTTTGCCAAGCCCGTCAGTCGCCGGTACCGGTCGGTTTGTCAGTGCTGCCGCCGGTATCCCTGTCAACATGGCCACTGGGGCCGCCGGCCCTGCGCGCCATGCGGCGTTTGTGCAGGTGGTACAGGGTTAATATGGGGCCGGATGCCGCATATACAAGGAAGCCAGTAAACAGCACGGCCGGTGGGTGCAGGAAAATCAGCGCAAACACGAGCATGAACACGACCGCCACGACAAATGGCACCCTGCCCTGCAGGTCGAATTGCTTGAAGCTGTGGTAGCGGACGTTACTGACCATGAGCACGCCGGCAAGCGCGGTCAGGCCCAGTGCCGCCCAGTCCAGGTTCTTGCCGTTCAGGCCGAAGTCATCGCCAACCCAGACCAGCCCTGCCATGAGCGCAGCCGCCGCCGGACTGGCCAGGCCCTGGAAGTAGCGCTTGTCGGCAATGCCGACCTGCGTATTGAAACGCGCCAGGCGCAGCGCGGCGCCACAGGTATAGATGAAGGCGGCCGTCCAGCCGAGCTTGCCCATGCCGGACAGCGCCCACTGGTGCATAACGAGCGCCGGCGCCAGACCGAACGATACCATGTCCGCCAGGCTGTCATACTCGGCGCCGAAATCACTCTGCGTGTGGGTCAGCCGGGCGACGCGGCCATCGATACCGTCCATGACCATGGCGAGGAAAATGGCAATCGCGGCTGACTCGAAA
>JASFJH010000189.1:0-4588 GCA_050122215.1 Granulosicoccaceae bacterium
GGCCAAACTGCACCTGCTGGAAAGTGGCCAGCAGGTCGATTACCGCCAGACCACGGCCGAGGCCCTGGCCGCGGAGAAGCCGGGGCAGTTCGACGTTGTCACCTGCATGGAGATGCTCGAGCACGTGCCTGACCCGGCCTCGGTGATCAAGGCCTGCGCGACGCTGGTCAAACCCGGTGGGCAGGTGTTTTTCTCCACCATCAACCGCAATCCCAAATCCTACCTGTTTGCGATTGTCGGTGCTGAGTACGTGTTACAGATGCTGCCGAAAGGCACGCATGACTACGCCAGGTTCATCACCCCGGCCGAACTCGCCCGCTGGATCCGCGGCGCAGGGCTGGAGCTGCAGGACCTGACCGGCATGAGCTACAACCCGTTTACCAGGCAATACCGGCTGGGCAAGGACACCGATGTGAATTACCTCATGGCCTGTGAAAAGGCTGTCTGATACCCGATGCCCTCATTCGCGCCACACCTGCGCACCGTCCTGTTCGACCTGGACGGTACCCTGCTCGACACGGCCCCGGACCTGGCCGAGGCACTGAATTTCGTGCGCCTCAAGCATGGCCTGGATACCCTGAGTCATGACATCATCCGGCCGCACGTCTCGCACGGCGCGGCGGCCTTGATAAAATTCGGCTTCAGTCTCGATGAGCAGGCCGCGGAATACGAACCACTACGCCAGGAATTGCTCGACTATTACGGGCAAAACCTGGCCTGCCATACCCGCCCTTTTCCCGGTATGCACGAGGTCCTGCAGACCATCGAGGGCGCCGGCCTCAACTGGGGGGTCGTAACCAACAAACCGGAACGCTTTACCCTGCCCCTGCTTGCCGAGCTGGGACTGGCCGAGCGCGCTGCCTGCATTATCTGCGGCGACACGCTCGAACAGAAAAAACCCCATCCCCAACCCTTGCTGTATGCCTGTAAACAGGCCGGCAGTCATTACCGGGAATGTGTCTACATTGGTGATGCGCAACGGGATATCGAGGCCGGGCAAAATGCAGGCATGCATACCCTGGTCGCCATGTTTGGTTATCTCGGCGAATACGACAGGCCGGAACAATGGGGCGCAGAAGGACTGGTACACGCTGTCACCGACATCATTCCGGCACTCGAGCGTCTGGTAAAGCCGGCATAAATATGCGGCTCGTATCAGTCGGGCTGTCTGCGTTATTCATAACAGCCCGTGCCCTTTAAACCTCTTTTACCGCTTACCTTGCGAGAGCCATCGATAGCTGGCAATTCCTCGATACCAACAATGGCTGCATGTTGGTAGAATGATTACTGGCATCGACAAACAATTCCTGATTACTGTGGATCTGACTCAACTCGGCCTTATCATTATTATTGCCCTGCTTTCCATGGCAGCCGGCTACCTGTTTGCCCACTTCCGGCAACAACGGGAAAACACTGCTCTGCGCGAGCAAAATGTCGAATTACGCACAAACCTGGAACACCTCAAATCCAGCCAGCAGGAACAGTCCGCAAGTTACGAGAAGACCCGCGAACAGCTCAATGCGACCTTCGCCCAGCTTTCCAGCGAAGCCCTGAAACACAACAGCGGCGAATTTTTGAAACTGGCCCAGGAAAACCTCAAGCAATTCCATTTGACCGCCCAACACGAGCTGGACAAAAAAGAAAAAAACATCGAAACCCTGATCAAACCGATCCGTGACGCGCTCGACAAGACCGAAAAACAGATACGCGAGATCGAGGCCGAGCGTAAGCAGCACTACGGCTCACTGAGCAAACACCTTGAAAGCATGGCGCAATCCCAGTCCCAGCTGCAACACGAGACGCGTAACCTGGTACAGGCACTGCGCCGCCCGGAGGTGCGCGGGCAATGGGGCGAGCTGACCCTGAAGCGCCTGGCCGAACTTGCCGGCATGGTCGAGCATTGCGATTTCTACGAGCAGGAACAAATTACCACCGAACAGGGCCGCATGCGCCCGGACATGGTGATCCGCCTGCCCGACAAGCGTGACATTATTGTCGACGTGAAAACCCCGCTCGATGCCTACCTCAATGCGACCGAGGCGACAGACGATGCGCAACGCGAGCAATACATGGCACAGCATACGCGCAATGTACGCGAACGCGTGCGCGAACTGTCATCGAAGGCCTACTGGGATCATTTCACTGACGCGCCCGATTTCGTCGTGTTGTTTATTCCGGGTGACCAGTTCCTCAGCGCCGCGCTCGAGCGAGACCGGGATTTGCTTGAAGATGCCCTGCGCCAGCAGGTCATGCTTGCCACGCCCACCAGCTTTATCGCCCTGCTACGTGCCGTGGCCTATGGTTGGCGCCAGGAAGCGCTGGCAGAAAATGCCGATCACATTCGCGCGGTTGGCGAGGAACTCTATGATCGCCTTGCCACGTTTGGCAAACACCTTGGCAATGTCGGTAGCAGCCTGAACAGCGCCATCGGTCACTTCAACCGTGCGGTGGGTTCCTATGACTCGCGGGTTTTACCGGGCGCGCGCAAGTTCAAGGAAATGGGCGTCAGCAGTAAAAAGGCGACAGCCAATATCGAGCAGGTGGAGTCAATCGCCCGGGAACCTGTCGAGAAAAATGATGACACATCGCTCTAGGCGTTATTCAAGGGATTTGCGGATTGCATCACGTGTATCATCATACGCCTCTGCCGCTTCATCCTTGATGCGGTCACTGACCGTACGTTCGGCAAACGGATTGCTCAGCAACGGCGCGTCACGGCCAATGTTGACACCAAACCATACGCCCACACCGGCACCTATCAGCAGACCCACCAACAGCCCATTCAGAAATTTCATCACTTGATCCCCTCGTATGGATAATTACTCACGCATGTCCGGGTCCGTACCGGCTGCTTACAGGCACTGTAACACCCTGGCCCAGCAACATTATGAAAACTTTCCGGTTGCTTCATGGTTGTTGCCGCCAAGCCTTCGTGAGCCGATTGCGGCAATTTACGCCTTTGCGCGCCAGGCCGATGATTATGCCGATGAAGGCGATCTTGATACCGTGACCCGCATCAACAAACTGGATGAATGTGACCATCTTTTACAGGCGCTAGCGGCTGACAACATCCCGGATGACCCGGTTTACATCGCACTACATGATACGATCCGCCGCTTCGAACTGCCACTCGATCTGTTTCATGACCTGGTCAGCGCCTTTCGCCAGGACGTTACCACGCATCGTTACAACAGCTTTGTCGATGTGCTGGATTACTGCCGTCGTTCCGCCAACCCGATCGGACGTTTGTTGCTGCATCTCGCCGGTGTGGCCAGTGAGCAAAATTGCCGACTGTCCGACAAGGTCTGCAGCGCCCTGCAACTGATCAACTTCTACCAGGACATCAGCCAGGACTACCGCGAAAACGACCGCATCTATCTCGCCCTCGATGAAATGCAGGCCGCCGGTATCGGCGCACAACACATTGCGCAACAAACCAGCGACCCGGCCATGCGCGCATTCATGCAGCAACAATACCGGCGCGCCGGCCAGATGCTCTGTGAAGGCATGCCGCTGACAAAACATCTTGGCCTGCGCCTGGGCCTGGAAATCCGTGCCACGATACATGGCGGTCTGCGTATCGTCGAACACCTGATGCAGGCCGAGAATGTGTTTGCCCGGCCACGCCTGCGTAAATCCGACTGGTTACTGATAATTGCGCGGACGCTGATCCCCGGCCGGGCTTGCAGTCAGTTTGACTCATGAATTAGAGTAAAGCCCCGGACACGGCATACACACATGACTCCCCACGAATATTGCCAGAACAAGGCCGCCCGCAGCGGCTCCAGCTTCTATTACAGCTTTCTGTTTTTGCCGTTACAGCAACGACGTGCGATTACAGCGCTGTATGCATTCTGCCGCGAGGTCGACGATGTCGTTGACGAGTGCAGTGATGCCAGCGTGGCACGTAACACGCTGGAATGGTGGCGTAGCGAGCTTGATAACCTGTATGACGGCAAGGCACAGCACCCGGTGACCCGGGCCTTGCAGGAGGCCCTGCCGCACTATGAGCTGGAACGCGCGCATTTCGAAGAGATCATTGACGGCATGCTCATGGACATCGATCAGCATCGTTACCGGAGTTATACGGAACTGTCGCTGTATTGTTACCGCGTTGCCTCGGCGGTCGGCCTGCTCGCGGCAGAGATATTTGGTTACCAGGATAGACAGACTCGCAAGTACGCGCATGAGCTCGGGCTTGCCTTCCAGCTGACCAATATCATCCGTGATGTACGCGAAGATGCCGTGCGCGGCCGCATCTACCTGCCACTCGAGGAACTGGCACAGTTCCATGTGGCCGAACAGGATATCCTGAATGGCACAGACAGTGAAAACTTCCGTGCCCTGATGCGCTTCCAGGCCGAGCGTGCACATGCACTGTATGCCCATGCCTTCGAACTGTTACCCGATGTCGACCGCTATGCGCAGCGCAGTGGCATCATCATGGCCGCGATTTATGAAACGCTGCTGCGTGAGATCGAGGCCGACGGCCTCGACGTGCTGCATCGCCGTACCCACCTGACGCCGCTGCGCAAGCTGTGGATTGCCTGGCGCACGAACCGGCGCGAGAAGCGCTGGCACAAACGCT
>JASFJH010000190.1:0-4583 GCA_050122215.1 Granulosicoccaceae bacterium
CCGACCATCGTCAGGCTGGCGCGCAATGCCGATGAAGTGCTCGGCGCATTTTTCCGTGGCCAGTTGCTGGTCATGCTCGGGCTTGGTCTGATCTATTCAATCGGCTTGTGGGCATTTGGTATCGACCACGCCTTGCTGATTGGCATGATCGCCGGTGTGGTCAGCTTCGTGCCGTACCTGGGCCTGATTGTCGGCGTGTTGCTCGCCGGCTTGGCCAGCATCCTGCAATTCCAGGATATCTCCCACCTGTGGCAGGTCGCCGTCGTGTTCGGTATCGGCCAGGCGCTGGAAAGCGTGTTGCTGACGCCGTGGCTGGTCGGTGACCGCATCGGTCTGCACCCGGTCGCGGTGATCTTCGCCGTGCTCGCGTTTGGCCAGTTGTTCGGCTTCTTCGGCGTGTTGCTGGCCCTGCCGGTAGCGGCCGTGCTCATGGTCATCATCCGCTACCTGCATGAGCGCTATGTCGCCAGCGAGTTGTATGGCAACAATTCGAGCGCGATCTCGAACTGCGACGACGGCTGTTAAGCCGTTATAATGCCGGCCTGCTTGTAAACGGTGTTATCGCATGTCGCTTCAATTACCCCTGCACATCGGTCTGCGCGACAGCGCGACCTTCGCCAACTTCCTGCCGGATGGCAATGACCAGGCCATCGCCAGTCTGAACGACGCCCTGGCCGGGCGCGGCGAGCGCTTTATTTTCCTGTGGGGCAAGCGCGGCACCGGCAAGACGCATTTATTGCAGGCCGCCTGCCATATGCTGGCAGCGCAGGGCAGACAGGCGGCGTACCTGCCGCTGTCCATGCCGGGTCTGCAGCCCGCCATGCTCGAAGGTCTGGAAAACATGGCCTTTGTTGCGATTGACGATATTCACGCCGTCGCCGGTCAGCGTGACTGGGAAACCGCCCTGTTCAACCTGTACAACCGCGTGCGCGAGGGATCGCAGGCCTGCCTCGTGGTGACTGCCAATGCTCACCCGCAGTCGCTTGCATTTGTCCTGCCGGATCTGGCGTCGCGACTCGTGTGGGGACTCGTGTACGGTTTGCAGTCGCTCGATGATGCGGCACTGGCCAAAGCCATGCAGTTACGGGCCAGTGGCCGTGGCATGGAACTGCCGGATGAGGTGGCGGCATTTATCCTGAAACGCTGCCCGCGCGATATGCCCAGCCTGTTCGGGTTACTGGAAAAGCTCGACCGTGAATCGCTCGCCGCGCAACGCAAGCTCACCATCCCGTTTGTCAAACAGTTTATCGATTAACGCCCGGCGCAACGCAAAAGGTGTTGTATTTACTTTGCGTGTTCTGCGTCTTCGTGCTGTTGCGTTGGCTTGACTTCTTTCGCCCGCGTTCTGATAAACAACATCGCCCCGACAAACAACATCAGGCTGAAAATGATTTGCAGGCCGCCCAGTACACGTTCCGCGGGGTTGCTCACCGCGACCATGACGCCGATTGCGAAATAAAACAGCGCCATGAATTGCGTCCAGGCAAAAGTATACGGCCGGGCATTGAGGATACCCTTCAGGGGAAACAACAGCGGCCCGACGTACAGCACGAGTACGACCGCTACCGGCATGATGGTCGGTGGGGCAAGCCAGGTTGTCCACAGCATGAGCAGGATGAACAGCGCAAAGTAGCCGGCCACACCCAGCAGGTAGTAAAAGCGTGATGACATCAGGCGCCGGCCTTGAGCTGTTTCACGGTCTGCGCGAGCCGCGTGCCGAGCGCCCGGCACAGGGCCTGTTCGTCCTCGCTTAGCGGCTTGTCGCTGTCCGCTCCGGCAAGGTGGCTCGCCCCGTACGGTGTGCCGCCGGTGTGCGTATGCAGTAACTCGGTGTTCGAGTAGGGCAGGCCAAGGATCATCATGCCGTGATGCAACAACGGCAACATCATCGACAGCAGCGTCGCTTCCTGGCCGCCATGCAGGCTCGAGGTTGATGTGAATACCGCGGCGGGTTTGCCAATCAGGCTGCCGGATAACCACAGACCACTGGTCGAATCGAGAAAATATTTCAGCGGTGCGGCCATGTTGCCGAAACGGGTCGGGCTACCCAGCGCAAGACCATCGCACTCGAGCAGGTCATCCTGTGTCACGTAGATGTCGCCTTCAGACGGTATGCTGTCCTCGACCGCTTCGCACACCGTAGAGACCGCCGGCACGGTGCGCAGGCGCGCATGCATACCCTCGACTTCTTCAATGCCGCGTGCAATACGGCGCGCCATTTCGGCAGTCGCGCCATGCCGGCTGTAATACAAAACAAGAATATCGCTCATCAGAGTATGGCCTTGACGTTTTCCGGCGGACGACCTATGGCGGCCTTGCCGTTGTTGATCACAATGGGACGTTCAATCAGTTTGGGGATGCGCAGCATGGCGTCAATCAACTCATCATCCGACAGGTCGGGATCGTCGAGATGGTTTTCCTTGTATTCGCTTTCCTTGGTGCGCATGAGGTCGCGCGGGCGCAGGCCGAGCATGCCGAGTATGGCCTGTAACTCTTCACGGCTCGGCGGTGTTTTCAGGTATTCGACGACATCGGTCTGGACACCTGCCTCGCCGAGCAGTTCGAGGGTCTGTCGCGATTTGCTGCATCGCGGATTATGGTAAATGGTAACGGCCATGATTTACTCCAGCAGTATCCTGTATCAGGTCAACGGGCCCACATTCTACCTGTTGCCTGGTTGACAGCCTACCGGGGCGGTGCTAGTTTTTCTCATACCATACTACTAATGAGAAATTAGCCGGAGCGAACCGGCCCCGACGGAATGCTCAAGCGCTATCCATATCTTGTTTTCCCGATCATTGCCGCCGTTGTCATGTTGAGCGCCTGTTCTGGTGCGCCTTTCCAGGAAATGAGCGATGCGCGCCAGGCGATTGCCGCGGCCAATCAGGCAGAGGCGGTGCAGTATGCACCCGGCCTGATGCAGCGCGCCCTTTACCAGCTTGCAGCTGCCGAGCAGGCACTGGAGATCGGGGCATGGCAAGCGGCCCGGGGTTCGGCAGTAGCCGCCCGCGAGGATGCGATTGCAGCACGCCTGCAGGTCGAACAGACACGATCCCGAAATTGAGAAGTCCGTTGCTTGACAGCCCTCGGAGGGCGGTGCTAGTTTTACAAAAGCGACCAGTTTTTCCATACATTATCGATAATTGAAAATCTAAAACGTGTGCCGTGAAAATGGCCAATCCGGAGATACTGATAAAATGAAAACGATTAAATTGCTCAAATTTGCTGGCATGGCTGTCGTCGTGATGTCTGTGGCGGCGGGTTGCGCCAGTACCCAGCAACAGCAACAGGCACCGAAGAAAGCCGAACCGGCGCCGGAAGTGAAGAAAGGCCCGAGTGCAGCAGAACAAGCCTGCGCTGCGGCTGAAGCGGCGCGCAAGAAGGCCAAAAGTGTTGGTGGTGAATGGCGAGACACTGGCAAGATCATCAAGAAGGCCGAAGCAGCAATGAAGGCCGGTGATGACGCCAAGGCAATCAAGCTTTGCGATCAGGCGCGCCGTCAGGGTGAACTTGGTTATGCACAGGCACTGGCCGAACAGGCGCGCCTGAGCAAGGTCGCGCCGGCCGCTGACAGCTACACTGTTGAAAGGGGCGATAGCCTGTGGGCGATTTCCGGCAAGGGTCGTGTTTACGGCAACCCGTACCAGTGGCCGCTGCTGTACAAGGCCAACCGCGACATCATCAGTGATGCCGACCTGATCTACCCGGGTCAGGATCTGACGATTGACCGTGGCGCTTCATCAGCTGATATCGATGCAGCCATCAGGCATGCCAAGACACGTGGTGCCTGGGCAGTGGGTGTTGTCGAAGAAAGCGACAAGGCTTACCTCGCACAATAAGCGAGAGCTTCATAAAGTAATAAAAAAGCCCGGCAATGCCGGGCTTTTTTATTGTGAGGAGTAAGATGTAAGGAGTGAGGCGAACAATCTCAAACAGAACACCTCACTCTCCACCCCTCACGCCTTACTCAATAATGCCATCCCGCGCTGCCCTGAGCACAAGCTTGTCAAACTCCTCGACACTCATGAGCTCCTGTTCAGCGACGAGATCGCGCACCGCCCGGCCACTCTTTTCCGACTCCTTCGCAATCTCTGCCGCCTTCGCGTAGCCGATATGCGTGTTGAGCAGCGTGGCAAGGCCGACACTCGCGTGCAGGAAATGCTGGCAGCGTTCGTGATCGACTTTAAGGCCTTTCAGGTTCCTGTCGGTCGCGGCATTCATGGCATTGCTTAACCAGTCCATCGCATCAAATAGTGCCGAACCGAGTGCCGGCATCATGACATTGAGTTCAAGCTGACCGGCCTGGGTCATCAGGGCAATCGCATGGTCCTGGCCGAGCACCTGGAAACAGACCTGGTTGAGCATTTCAAACATGACCGGGTTGACCTTGCCGGGCATGATGCTCGACCCGGGTTGTACCGGTGGCAGCATGACCTCGCCGAGCCCGGTGCGTGGACCGGAGGCGAGCAGGCGCAGGTCATTGCTGATCCGGGTCAGTTCGAGTGCGAGGCCGCGGATCGCCGCCGACAGGTTCTGGATATCGTTCATCGACTGCATCTGCGCGGCGATGTCCCCGGCCGGGC
>JASFJH010000191.1:0-4573 GCA_050122215.1 Granulosicoccaceae bacterium
TATCGCACACCGACCCTGTACGAGGAAAATGCCAACACGACCAGCGCCTCGGCAGAAGGTATAGGTTTGCAGGACTTGAGGTTCAGTGATGGCAACTTGAAACCAGAGAAAATTACAACATATGAACTTGCCTGGCTGGCGAATATCCCGCGCTACCGTGCCAGCCTCGAACTCAAGCTGTTTCATGAAGAGATCCGTGACGTCCTGACCGAGGTAAAGGACCACAACTATACCGATCATCCTCTTAACCAGACACTCGGCTTTGTAGTGCCGGGTTTCGATGAGATCCTGTATTACACCAATAATGGCCACACGAATGCGACTGGCGCGGAACTGCAACTCGGCATACGCCCCACCGACTACAGTCGCCTGCACCTGGGTTATACATATACAAAGCAGAATGGCAGACGACTGGGCGATATCAACCGCAGCGGGCCTGGTAGCCAGCGATTCGATGACACGACTGAAGAAGTTCCGCGCACGATGACCACCCTGCAATATATCCACAACTTCGAACCGGACCTGGTCGGCAGCCTCGCCTATCACCGCTATGGACGATACGAGTTTGAAGGCGGTGATGACACGGGTGACTTCAGCATACTCAATTTCAGGTTGGCAAAGACACTCAAGTACGGCAACAGCAACATTGAACTGGCCGCCAGCTTCCAGAACATGCTTGATGAATATTTCGATTACGAAAAGGAACAGGTTTTCGAGAGCGGGGTCTACTTCAGCATGAAGGTACACTTTGACTAGGTCTCGTCAGATGCTGACAGTTCTTGCCCAACGGATCAGTGGCTCCGCCCGGCGCTATTTCGGTGCCGTGCTGGTGCTGTGCCTGCTGCAAGGACTGGCGCTGCAAATGGTCGTTGCCGAAACCAGGCAAAGCGTTTCTATTCATACTCTGAACAGTCACAAGGGCGGCTATTACGAAAGGTTCGTCAATGCATTTGACCAGGCAATCCGGAAACATGCCACACAGGAAAATATCGATATTCGCCTGGACAATTCACTGGTTGAAAGCAACTTCACTGCAAATAACTCCACTGATGTGTATGTAACAGTTGGCGCGAAAGCAGCCATTGCCCTGCTTAAATCAGGCAACCAAAAACCGGCTATCTATACGCTGCTGCCAGAACAAACCTTCAATCAGATACAACAATGGCGCCAGCCTGAAAACGCCTGGCATGATGTGGTCTTTATTGATTACCCGGCAACATTATTCCTTAACCTCATCAAACATGCCGTCCCCGACAAACAAAAAGTCGGCATTATCCTTGGGCCGGACTCGAAGCATCATGCTCCAGCCTTGCTGAAGGAAGCGGATAAACTCGGCCTGGAGCTCGCTATTGAACACATCCAGAATGAAGACGAAGTCATAACAGCCCTGCATGCACTGCAAGGCCGTATGCAGGTATTCCTTGCCCTGCCAGACAAGCATGTTCATAACCGCCGCACGGCCAAAACCATCCTGCTCAGCACCTACCGTTATAACATACCGGTGGTTGCCTATTCGCAGGCCTATGTAAAGGCAGGGGCACTTACCGGTATGTATGCCACACCGGATGACATGGCTGAACAGGCCGCCCGGAAACTTGCCGGCCACCTGACTAATGACCCCGCGCTTATCGCCTGCAGCAAACAACCTCATACGCTAGCGATCGATATCAACAACAGTGTAGCCCGCCTGCTCGCCAGGAATATTCCGAATGCATCCGAACTTGAACAGCAGATGCAGAAGTATTTGCCGGAGTGTCGTCCATGAAGCACTGGAATATACGACAAAGACTGCTTATCCTGGCGCTGGCACCACTGTTCGTGACGATCGTCAGCATGTCGATCTTTTATACGACCGTGCGCATCAAACAGTTTGAACAGGAGCTCGATCGCAAAGGCAGCGCAATCACCAAGCAATTTGCACCCGCTTGTGAATACGGCGTAATATCCGGCAACACGGAAACCTTGCAACAGCTTGCCAATGCCCTGCTCCAGGAGCAGGACATTGCGCATGTCCGCATTGAAGATCAAGACAGCAACAACCTCGTCGAACTCTATTCACTGGTCAAGACCTCAGGTGCGGATTACAAGCGACGTACTATAGAATACAGCGCACCGATAAAACGCAGCTTTGTTTCCATCGAGGATGGTCCGTCATTATCCGCGAGCACAACCGAGCCAGATATCATGTTGGGCAAGGTTACACTCGGGTTGCTGCGTGATGAAACCATCAACCTGCAACGCCGGGCCTTGCTTGAAAGCATCTTCATCACCATTCTTGCCCTTGGTATTACCACGATAATTGCGCTGCGGATGGCCAGGCGTCTGTCTGATCCTCTGCGCACAATTTCCAGTGCTGTAACACATATACGCAACGGTAATTTTTCACACCGCATCGCAACAGGCTCAGGCGGTGAACTTGGTCAACTCGAAGAAGGCATTAACACCCTGGCTGCCGCACTCCATGATGCCTTCAAAAAGGACAAGGACAAGAACGAACGGCTTGAAGCCATCAACAGGTTTTTAAAAGACGAAGTCGATGCCCGCAAGCAGGCACAGCAAGAAATGCTATCTGCCAAGGACCGCGCTGAGGCCGCCAACCAGGCAAAAACGGAGTTCCTGGCAAATATGGGCCACGAATTACGCACCCCGCTTAACAGCGTGATGGGCTTTACCGAGCTATTGCTATTGAGCGATCTTGATGAAGAACAGAGAAGGTTCGCAGAGCTGTGCATGAGTTCCAGCCAGGAACTGCTCAATCAGATCCGGGATATTCTTGATTTCTCCAAGCTGGAAGTTGGCAAACTCAGTATCGTCAGTATTGCGTTCAATCTCCGCCATGCCATTCAGGAAGCTGCCGATATTGTCGGCATGCCCGCCAGCAGGAAAAAACTCGAACTTGTTATCGATTACCCGCCCGGCCAGCCCGAACAGGTTATGGGCGACCCCGGGCGGACCCGCCAGATTCTGACAAACCTGCTGACCAATGCCATCAACTTTACCGACCATGGAGTCATCACGATCAAGGTTGACACGAAGGCCATCGACAACAACTTCGTCGATATCAATATCCAGGTGTCCGATACCGGTTCGGGCATTGACGATGAAAAGCTTGAACTCATTTTTGATCGCTTCACCCAGGCTGACAGTTCGATCACCCGGCAACAGCAGGGGCTTGGCCTGGGCCTGGCGATTTGCAAACAGCTTGTCACGCTCATGGGCGGTACTATTCATGCACAAAGTACGCACGGCAAAGGCAGCACTTTCACACTGGAACTGAAGCTGCCCGCCGCTTCTACCAGCGCTGAACGTGCCAATCCCCTGTTTGAGGGGCGCAACGCCATTGTCGTCGATGACAATACGGCATCTGCCCGGGTTATTCGTGAAATGCTTGAATTTTATGGCTTGCATGTCAGGCACTTTCATTCCGGTGATGAACTCATCAAGACGGTCAATGACCAGGAGATAGCCGTGGACCTTGTGTTCATTGATACCGAAATGCACGACATGAATGGCGCGGAACTCGCCACGCGGCTAAGGGAACTTGAACAGTTTGGCACCACCCCGTTCATCGCGCTGTGTACGGCTGAAAACCAGCGACACCAGCATCATCATCTTGGCATGTTATATACCGCGATGTTGACCAAACCGGTCAGCCATGCCGAACTGCCCCATACAATCGAGCGGGTGCTGACAAACAACAAGCCTGTCGCTCCCCCGGCAACGCCGCCAAAGACGAAGCCTGCTTACAGCGATAAAACGCATAGCGTTTCAAACGGTAACAAGTTGCCAGGCAAGTCCGTGCTCGTAATTGATGACAATGCCATCAATCGCACGCTTGCTGTATCGGCCCTGCATAAACTTGGTTACCCGGCGGAAATAGCTGAATCAGGCCCCGAGGCATTGCACATGTTGAAACAAAAGCCGGGGGCCTATCCCCTGATCCTGATGGATATCCTCATGCCGCAGATGGACGGATACACCACGACCCGGGAAATACGCCGTCTCGAACAGGAACATGGCCTGACCCAACACACTATCATTGCATTGACGGCAAAGGCCCAGAAACGGGATCGCGAAGAGTGTCTTGCCGCCGGCATGGACGACTACATGAGCAAGCCGTTGCAGCTATCGACGCTCAAAACAGTGCTGGCCAAATGGAACCGGCCACAGGAGCAGACGGGCCCGTCTCTATCGGAAACAGGCCCGTCATAACTGGTGCCGGAAAGAGGAATCGAACCTCCGACCCCTTCATTACGAGTGAAGTGCTCTACCGACTGAGCTATTCCGGCGAAAGTATTCTGTACATGAGCTTTGCGGGCGGCAAGTATAGCGAGAAAACAGGCCGGGCTGAACAAGCAGGTGCGGAAAGGCAGACTCAGGCGCTGGTATTGCGCACGCGCACAATCACGTCAACACCGTCCATGCAGGTGCCGGCTGGCGCTTCCGGCAACTCCGCGACCTGCAGCGCAGCATTGTCGATATCCATCAACTCACCGGTGTCAATATTATAGAAATGATGATGCTTGCTCGTGTTCGAGTCATAGAAGACGCGGGAGGAGTCGACATTGACCTC
>JASFJH010000192.1:0-4524 GCA_050122215.1 Granulosicoccaceae bacterium
GTCGAGCGGCTCGAGGCTATCCCGCACCTGCAGCGTCTGCGTCTGCATACGCGCTTGCCCGTGGTCTTGCCGGCGCGCGTCGATAGCGCGCTGACCGACTGGCTGTCCAGGACGCGCCTGCAGAGCGTTATTGTCCTGCATATCAACCATCCCAACGAACTCGACCCGTCGTTGTCAGCGGCCTGTGAGCGCCTCAGGGCAAGCGGTTCGACCCTGCTCAACCAGTCCGTGTTGCTCAAGGGCATCAATGACAGGGCTGAAACACTCGTGGCGCTCAGTGAACAACTGTTCGCCGCCGGCATCCAGCCCTATTACCTGCACCAGCTCGACCCGGTAGCAGGCGCCGCCCATTTCGCCATCAATGACAAACAGGCCGGGGGCTTGCTGGCAGCCATGCGCGCACAACTGCCCGGCTACCTCGTGCCGAAACTGGTCCGGGAACAGGCCGGAAAACCGGCCAAAACGCCTGTCTGAGTGCTCAAATCGCGGTGCGGTGCTTACTGTCGCGCGCGATATGTTGTTATACTGCTTTTGTAGTTGATCGCGGGGGTTGATCAACACATTACTTTTAGAAAATCAGGGGGTTGGCAGTAATGTCATCACTGGACCTGTCAATGCTTTCGCTACCCGAGCAGCATCCGGCGGAGCCGGGGTCGTTTGACACGCGGCCGAAATCTGTAAATGCCTGGATCGAGGCCCTGCCTATGGCCAACCTCGGCGAAACGTCCAGGCTTGTGTTCAAGGTCCTGGTTGAACTCAACCGGGTCGAACTGCCCGCCAGGCAGCGCATGCAGACCCTCGAGTTACTGCTCAAACCTGCTGAATATGTCGCCACCTCACTGCAAAAACAATATGCAGGTCGCCCCCTCCCCTTGCATGACAGGCACCGCAAGGTCTCAGAGTTGTCGAGAGCACTGCTCAGCGAACTGGCAACCGGTTACAAGACTGTGGCACGCAGCCTGTTGAACGCGCGCGGCAAGCCGGATCAGAAAATGGTCGCCTTTGCCCTGCATCGCGCCATGTACTACCTCGGTGAATTACTGCTGCGCAGTTACCAGATTTACACGCCCTATCCGAAACATGTCTGGCTGGAACTGCACAGCATGTATCGCTATGCAGAACATTATAAATTGCTTTCGTTCAGGTACCCGTTGCCGCCCGGCACGGAGAATGAATGTTCGTTGAGTGAGATTTACAAGCGTTGTGTATTGCTGTCGCTGGCCATGCCTTACCAGTTGCTGCGTGGGGAAATTGATATTGTTGCCAGCGCCCTGTGTTACCTGGTCGGCCATCTGCGTATTGAAAAAATACCCGACTATACGCGGCCGAATACGATGTTCATTGTCGATTTGAACTCTGATCTGCACCCCGCATACCTGTCGCTGTACAACAGCAATGATTTCAACCATTGCCGCGCCATCAACATGAACGAGTTACTGCCTGCCATGTCGACACTTGATGGGCACGTACCTGCCGACATGATACGGCGATTGCATGATGCCTGGAGCATCATGCCAAAACGCAGCTTTTCCCGCTCGACAAATGCCTGCGCGCCGGTTGAAGTTGCCCTTGGCCTGAGTGCGGCACATTATTTCGTTAGCGGGGAGATCGATTTCACCTCTGATCTGATCGAGGCACGACAAAAGTCTGAATTTTCAATGGATGCGACATCCGCATTTACCTCAACATTTATTCATAATGAAAGTGACGTAAGCTCTGGTCCCGATGTATGGAGCCGTAACTATTCTTACTCTGATAATGACCCCCGCAATGCCCCATCAGATACCACCGTACTGAATAGTGGTGTTGGTGCGCAGCCAGTCACTTACCAGAAACATGTTCTTGATATGCTCAATTCAAGTGCCGGAGGATACTGCCTGACTGCACCGAATGATCTCAGGATTGCTGCTCATGTCGGCGAGCTGCTGGCGATCCGTGAGCAGCACAATATCGATATTGACCAGTGGGGTATCGGGGTTATTCGTCGTATGCAGAGTATCGCCAACAGTCACATTGAGCTTGGCATCCAGATGCTGACGCCGAATGCCATCGCGGTTGCCGCACGTGTTACTGGCAGTGATGGTAAAACACCGTCCACGGAATACATGCGTTGCCTGATGTTGCCGGAGTTACGCGCCATTAACCAGCCGGCGACCCTGATCACCCCGGTGTTGCCCTTCAAACAGGGTAGCCAGATTTGTTTATACATTGGTGGTCGTGCACACGAAGCCGAACTGACGCATGTGCGGGAAAAAACCCGCAGCTTTATCCAGTTCGAATTCGCCATGAAAGAAATCACCGCGACCAACCAGAACGAACCGGTCAAGAATGATGACAAGGACGAGCCGGACTTCGATACCCTGTGGAGTATCCTGTAGTCCGGCAAATCTCAGTAGACTGACTTGAAAATGGGGGGGTAGATAACCTCGCCGCCGCCGGCCAGGGCACCCTCGGTGATCTCGACTGCCATCACTGCATCTTCCGGCACCGGCAGGTTACAGCTGACATTCAGCCTGCTGGCCGGAATGAAGCCATGCAGGGCATAGTAATCCGGTTTGCCGGCCTCGATAATGGCCGCATACCCGGCGTCGGCTGCGCGCTTGAGCGCCTCGTGCACGAGTTCAGTGCCGATACCCCGGTGAGACTGGGATGGCACAACCGACATGGGGGCCAATACCAGCACTTTGATTTCCCCATCCTTTTGGCGTAACACCGCGGGCGTGAGCATTAAATGGCCGACAATGCGGCCATTGAATTCGGCAACCAGGGCCAGCTCCGCCGAATAACCACTATCGGCTCGCAATGCGGCAACGAGCCGCGCCTCGTCTTCGCCCTCAAAAGCACTCAGGTGCACGACGTCGATGGCCTTGAAATCATCGGGGTTCTCGCTGCGAACGATGATGCCCTGCATGCTGTACTCCTGCTTTTTTCACCCTTTCTTATACTCATTAGTAGCAGGACTGCCGGCCCATGACAACACCCCGGGCTCAGAATCATTCAGTCAGCCGGATCCGGGGGCGGGACTCGCTCCCGGACAGCCAGAATGACGTGGATTCCGCCTCGAAAAATACCTGAAAAACCTTGTTCAAGCCCATGATTAACTGTACGTTTTGCTATATTATTAATATGGTATTTTGCCCATGGGGATGGATTTCGGGATTACAATGAAAACGGATAATACACTGCACCTGCTCATCGTTGATGAGTCATCCAATGACGCAGAGATGATTACCAGCATTCTGCGTAATGCCGGGCATGCAGTACGTGCAACCCAGGTCGAGGACGATGAGGACATGGAAAAGGCCCTTGATGAACAGTCCTGGGACATGATCATCACCGCCGATCATCTGACCTACATCGATGCATTCAAGGCACTTGAACTGCTCAAGGCCTCCGGTAAGGATATTCCCCTTATCGTTGCTGCCAATGGCAGTGGTGAGTTGGTAATCGGCGACGCCCTGAAGGCGGGGGCACGTGATCTGTTTCACAAGAATGACGAACCCGAACACCTGCAGTATATTGTTTCCCGTGAGTTGGAGTGCCTGAAGGATCGCCGGCAACTCCGGCTACTCAACAAGTCCATGCGCGAGAGTGAAAAGCGTTGCCGTACCCTGCTTGACAGTTCCCGTGACGCGATCACCTATGTGCATGAAGGCATGCATATCTACGCCAACCCGGTATACCTGGAAATGTTCGGTTATACGGACCATGACGAAATTGATGGCATGCCCATCATGGACATGGTCGCACCCGATGATCATGACAAATTCAAAAAGTTCTTGCGCTCCTTCTCCAAGAAAGAAACTGAAATGCATGGTGAAATCGAGGTCAAAGGCCTGCGTACCGATGACACCGAATTCAATGCCGTAATGGAATTCACACCTGCATCCATTGATGGTGAAGCCTGTACGCAGATTATTATCCGCAGTCAGCAAGACAAGGACCTCGAAAAGAAACTCAATATACTGAGTAAACAGGACCTGCTCACAGGCCTGTACAATCGCCAGTATTTTATCGAAGAGTTGGATAACGCTGTGTACAAGGCAACGACCGACTCCATGCGTAATGCACTGATCTATATCGAACCTGATGATTTTTCCTCACTCAAGGAAAATATCGGTATTGCGGCAAGTGATCTGGTGCTTGGTGATGTCGCTGCCACCCTCAAGCAAGCAGTCGATGAACAGGCGATCGCTGAAGATGTAACGCTGTCACGCTTTGCTGACCATACCTTTACCCTGCTTTTGCAAAACAAGAATACTGACGAAGCCACTGAATTTGCAAAGAAATTATGCGGCGTGATCGAGGATCATATTTTTGATGTCTCCGGTCAGTCCATCACCATGACCTGCAGTATCGGTATCAGTGCAATCACTGAAAACACTGAAAATGCCCAGGAGGTGCTTGACCGCGCCGACATCGCATGCAGCATCGCGCACAAGGAAGGGGGTAACCAGACACACGTGCATAACCCGATCGCTGACGAGGCTGCCAGCAAGGAACACGATGCCACATGGTCTGATG
>JASFJH010000193.1:0-4507 GCA_050122215.1 Granulosicoccaceae bacterium
TGCGCGCGAAGACGTGGTAGAAGTCGTCAAGGAAAAACAGAAAGCCCGCAAACCGCCACGCATTGAACCGGTGATTAACCTGCCGGAGCCCAGCGAGCGGGGTGAGCGTGAGCGACAGGTCCCGTTGTTCGATACCAGCGAGGAGACACCTCTGCCACCGGTCTCGCTGCTTGATGTCGTGGACAAGCCGAAGTCGGCAATGTCGAAGGCGGCACTCGAGGCCATGTCGCAACTCGTCGAGAACAAGCTGCGTGATTTCGGTATCGAGGTCGAGGTGGTTGCCGTGCATCCCGGCCCGGTGATCACGCGCTTTGAATTGCAACCGGCCGCGGGCGTCAAGGTCAGCCAGATCAGCAACCTGGCCAAGGACCTGGCGCGTGCGCTGTCCACGGTGAGTGTGCGTATTGTTGAGGTGATCCCGGGTAAATCCGTGATCGGACTGGAAGTGCCCAACGAGACACGTGAGATCGTGCGCCTGAGCGAGATCATCAACTCGAAGGCCTATGACAGCCATGATTCCAACCTGTCGCTGGCGATGGGCAAGGATATTGCAGGTTACCCGGTGGTGGTCGACCTGGCGAAGATGCCGCACCTGCTCGTGGCCGGTACGACCGGCTCGGGTAAATCGGTCGCGATCAACGCGATGATACTGAGCCTGCTGTACAATGCGACGCCGCATGATGTGCGTCTGATCATGGTCGACCCGAAGATGCTCGAGTTGTCGATCTATGAAGGTATCCCTCATCTGCTGACGCCGGTGGTAACCGACATGAAGGATGCGGCGAATGCCTTGCGCTGGTGTGTGGCGGAGATGGAACGGCGCTATCGACTCATGGCGGCACTCGGTGTACGGCATTTGAGCAGTTACAACCGCAAGGTCAAGGAAGCTATCGACAAGGGGGAACCGATCCCGGACCCGTTATTCAAACCCGAAGACGGCCTCGACGAAGAGCCACCGATGCTTGAACATCTGCCGTTTATTGTGGTCATTATTGATGAGCTTGCCGACATGATGATGATTGTCGGCAAGAAGGTCGAGGAACTGATCGCACGGCTGGCACAAAAGGCGCGTGCTGCCGGTATTCACCTGATCCTCGCTACACAGCGTCCCTCGGTGGATGTGATCACGGGTCTGATCAAGGCCAACATTCCGACGCGTATCGCCTTCCAGGTTTCGTCAAAGGTGGATTCGCGTACGATTCTTGATCAAATCGGTGCCGAACAATTGCTGGGCCATGGTGATATGTTGTACATGGCACCGGGTACCGGCGTGCCCATGCGTATTCATGGTGCCTTCGTTTCGGACGGAGAAGTGCACAATGTCGTGAACAACCTGAAGGGCAAGGGCGAGCCGGATTACATCGAGGATATTGTCAGTTCGACGAGCGGTGACGGGGTGCCGGGCCTGGCTCCGGTCGAGGGCAGTGGCGCTGATGAAGCAGACCCGCTGTATGACCAGGCAGTGGCGATCGTGACCCGGTCACGCAAGGCTTCGATCTCGGGTCTGCAACGCCGTTTGAAGATTGGCTATAACCGTGCCGCGCGCATGATTGAAGAAATGGAAACCGCCGGCGTGGTCAGTGAAGTACAAAGCAACGGGCAGCGTGAGGTGATTGCACCGCCGCCGCCGGAAGCGTGAGCAGGGTATTTATAAAGAATGATGAGATTTTTTGTATTCGTGTTGTGTTTGCTTGCCGGTACCGCGGTACAGGCCGGTGCGGCGAAAGACAGCCTGTTAAGCTTTTTCACCAATGTGCAGACGGCACGTGCGGCGTTTACACAGGAAGTGCTCGATATTGAGCGTAACGTGATTCAGCAAAGCAGTGGCACGATGTGGTTGTCGCGGCCGGGACGCTTTCGCTGGGATTATGAAAAGCCGTATAAACAATTGATCGTTGCCGATGGCGAACGCGTCTGGCTGTATGATGTCGATCTCGAACAGGTGACCGTGAGAAAGGTCGATAACGTTATCGGTAATGCGCCGGCACTGTTGCTGAGCGGCAACACCCCGCTGGAAGAGAATTTCGAGATCGAGGAGCAGCCTGCAAGCGACGATGGCCTGTTATGGGTCAAACTGCTGCCGAAGCAGGCCGATACCGGTTTTGACAACATGCTGATCGGGTTCAGGGACGAGAACCTGCAGCGCATGGAACTGCGGGACAGCCTGGGTAATCTCACCCGCCTCGTGTTTGCCGATATGCAGCGCAATCCCGATATTGACGAAGCGCAGTTTACTTTCACCCCGCCGCAGGGCGTTGACGTCATCGGCGAACAGCCGGTTACCGAATAGTCATGGCCGGCCAGCCCGATCTGCTGGATAACGCAACCGATACTGCCGGCCAACCTCTCGCGGACCGCATGCGTCCGGCCAACCTGGATGAGTTCTTTGGTCAGTCACACCTGCTCGGTGCTGACAAGCCCTTGCGTAACGCGATCCAGGCCGGGCATCTGCATTCGATGGTGTTCTGGGGTCCGCCGGGAACCGGCAAGACCACGCTGGCACGCATGCTGGCCGGTTATTGCGGCGCACAGTTCCTCAGCCTGTCGGCGGTGCTGTCCGGGGTCAAGGATATCCGCGCCGCGGTGGAGCAGGCCGGCCATTACCGCAACCAGACCGGCCGCACCAGCGTGTTGTTTGTCGACGAGGTGCACCGTTTTAACAAGTCACAACAGGATGCGTTCCTGCCGTATGTGGAAGACGGCACCGTGATATTTATCGGCGCCACCACCGAGAACCCGTCCTTTGAACTGAATAACGCGCTTTTGTCGCGCGCGCGCGTCTACGTCTTGAAGCGCCTCGATGACAATGATCTGCAGGATATCCTCGAGCGGGCCTTGACGGATCAGCAGCGCGGCCTCGGCAAGTATGGTTTTGCCTTGACATCCGCGCAGCGTAACAAGTTTGTGCAGGCCGCCGACGGTGATGCGCGACGCCTGTTGAACCTGCTGGAGATCGCCTCGGATCTCGCTACCGGGGAGGAAGGACAGCGTTGTATCGATGATGATACGCTGCATGAAATCCTTGCTGGCGGCGTACGTCGTTTCGACAAGGGTGGCGAGGCGTTTTACGATCAAATTTCTGCCTTGCATAAATCGGTGCGCGGTTCCTCACCGGATGCGGCGCTGTACTGGTTTGTGCGCATGGTCGATGGCGGTTGCGATCCCCTGTATATTGCGCGGCGCGTTGTGCGCATGGCTTCTGAAGATATCGGCAATGCCGATCCGCGCGGCCTGACGCTGGCACTGAATGCCTGGGATGTGCAGGAGCGACTCGGCAGCCCGGAAGGTGAACTGGCGATTGCCCAGGCGATTGTCTACCTGGCCGTGGCGGCCAAGAGTAACGCCGTGTACAAGGCCTTTAACCAGGCCATGCAGGATGTGAAGGAACATGGCAGCTACGAGGTGCCATTACACCTGCGCAATGCCCCGACCAAGCTCATGAAAGAACTCGACTACGGCAGGGAGTACCGTTACGCCCATGACGAGCCGGAGGGTTATGCCGCGGGTGAACATTATTTTCCGGATGAGATGCAGGCACGGCATTATTACAACCCCGTAGCGCGCGGCCTGGAAGACAGGATTAGGGAAAAACTGGCACACCTGCGCAAACTCGACAAGGAATACGGGAAGCGATCATGAACCAGTTGTTCGCGATTGCCGCCGGGGGCGCACTCGGTGCCGTTTTTCGCTACGGTGTGTCGAACGGGATTTACCAGTGGCTCGGCCGCGATTTCCCGTGGGGCACGCTTGCCGTGAATACGCTGGGCAGCCTGCTCATGGGCGGCCTGTACGTGCTGCTGGTCGAGCGCCTGGCGGCAACGGCTGAACTGCGCGCCTTCCTGTTGATCGGCGTGCTGGGGGCGTTTACCACGTTTTCCACCTTTTCCATTGAAACCCTGTTGCTCATCGAAAACGGCCAGCTGTTACGCGCCGTGATGAACATGCTGGCGAGTGTGCTGGTATGTATTGCGGCTGCATGGGTCGGTATCGTTGTCATACGTCAGCTCTGACAAAGGAGTCAGCAATGCAAACCGAAGCTGTGACCATGGTGCGTATTTACCTCAGCGAGGGTGAGGCGAAACTGGCCAAATTACTCAAACGCCTGCATGAGCGGGAAAAAGTTCGTGGTGTGACGGCATTTCGGGGTATCGCCGGCTTTGGTGCTTCCGGTAAAATCCACACCGCGAATCTGCTCGATGTCTCCCTCGATCTGCCTGTGGTGATCGAGTTTTTCGACACACCCGGGCGGGTCGATGAAATACTTGAACATATACACAAAGAATTTTCACCCGGACATATCGTGCAATGGTCAGCCCGGATGCATGTGTGAACCGATACTGTCCGGCCAGGAAACAAGGGATAGGTAAGTAAAATGCTGGATCCGCAACTGCTGCGTAATGAACTCGACCAGGTGGCTGCCACGCTTGCCCGGCGCGGCTTTACGCTTGATGTCGAACAACTGCGGGCACTCGAAGAGCAGCGCAAGGCGGTGCAGGTCGAGACCCAG
>JASFJH010000194.1:0-4490 GCA_050122215.1 Granulosicoccaceae bacterium
GAGCGCCCCTTGAAGGAAATCTATGCCGGCCAGGATTTGCAGGCAGTACGCGACAAACTCGACAAGATCCACGCCCGCTTGCGCAGCGGCCGGTTGTTTGTCGCCACGCACATGCATGCCGGCGATGGTAACGTGCATACCAACATCCCGGTGCATTCGAATGATTATGAAATGCTGCACGAGGCCGACCGCGTCGTGGAGCGCATTATGGCAATCGCCACCGATCTCGGCGGCGTTGTCTCTGGTGAACACGGCATCGGTCTGACCAAGTTCCAGTTCCTTGGCAAGCGGGCCGTCAATGAATTTGTCGAATACAAACAACATGCCGATCCGTATAACCGTTTCAACAGCGGCAAACTGTTACCCGGCTCGGGCCTGCAAAATGCCTACACCCCCTCATTGCGCCTGTTGCAACAGGAGGCACTGATCCTCGAGGCCAGTGAACTCGGCGAACTCAACAATGCCATCAAGGACTGCTTGCGTTGCGGCAAATGCAAACCGGTATGTAACACGCATATTCCGCGCGCCAACCTGCTGTATTCGCCGCGCAACAAGATCCTGGCAACGGGGTTGTTGATTGAAGCCTTCCTGTATGAAGAGCAAACCCGTCGTGGCCTGTCCGTGCGGCACTTTGACGAAATGAACGATGTCGCCGATCACTGCACGATCTGCCACAAGTGCGAGGCGCCCTGCCCGGTCGACATCGATTTTGGCGATGTTACGGTGCAAATGCGCACCATACTGAAATCACACAACCAGAAACGCAGCAGCCTCGGCACCAGGTTATCGATGGCCTACCTGAATGCCACCGATCCCACCCGGGTCAAGGCGCTGTACACGGGTGTGATCCGCACCGGTTACGCGATGCAACGTTTTGCCAGTCGCCTGGCGAAAAAATTCCTCCCCTATCGTCTGCCGGCACGGCCCGCCAGCACGAATGAACGCACCTCGGTTGCCGTACAGTTTGTCCATATGCTCGACAAGCCCCTGCCGCAACGCATACCGCGGCGTACCACGCGGGCATTACTCGACATTGAAGACAGCAAGACTGTGCCGATTTTGCGTAACCCGGCGAAGGTCAGGGATGACAGTGACAGCGTGTTCTATTTCCCGGGCTGCGGTTCCGAGCGCCTGTTTGGCGAGATCAGCATGGCAACCCTGGCCATGCTGTATGAAAGCGGGGCACGGACGGTCCTGCCACCCGGTTACCTGTGTTGCGGCTACCCGCAAAGCGCCAACGGTGACAGCGACCGGGCGCGCAAGATCTCAACCGACAACCAGGTATTGTTTCACCGTATTGCCAACACGCTGAACTACCTCGACATCAAGACCGTGCTGGTGTCCTGTGGCACCTGCATGGATCAATTGCTGCAGTACCAGTTCAACAGGATCTTTCCCGGTTGCCGGCTGCTCGATATTCATGAATACCTGCACGAAAAGGGCATGACAACCAACAAGTCGGATACAGGTACTACGTACCTGTATCACGATCCGTGCCATAGCCCGATGAAAAAACATAATCCCGTCAATGTAGCCGCCAACCTGCTCAATGCTGAGGTCATGAATTCAGATCGCTGTTGTGGCGAAGCCGGTACGTTTGCCGTAAACCGCCCCGATATCGCCACCCAGGTGCGTTATCGCAAACTCGAAGAGCTGAACATGGGTATCGAGCAACTACGCGAGCAACATGGCAGTCGACCTGAAAAAATCCTGACCAGTTGCCCGGCCTGCAAGCAGGGCCTGTCACGCTACGGCGACGATACCGAACTTGAGGTTGACTACATCGTGGTTGAACTGGCACGCCAGCTCAACGGTGACAACTGGGAAAAGGATTTTATCGCGAACATCTCACGTGGCGGCATCGAACGCGTCTTGCTGTAATCGTCCGGCGAATTCGTTACCGCGTGTTACCCGATAGCAGGCCTTGGTTCTACTGCAGGAGACCTGCTTCCAAAAAGGTGCCACGCGCTACCGGTCCTGTCCCCTCACGCACCAATGCTGTGCCAGGCATAAACGAACTTCCCGGCGTAGTTTCCATAACACCATGTTAGATATGGAATTATACAAACAGGCATGATCAATGCAGTGCTAATGATGAACAACACTGAACATTATCATTTACATGTCATGTAACTGGTGTATTGTTGCCACGATTGCCCTGTATAAGGCAGGACCTCGGCATTGACTGTGTGCAAATGGAGGATGTACTTATGCCCCCGACTACCGCTTCAAGGAAAAAGGCCAGCAAGAAAAAGACGGCCAAGAAAGTGAAATCAACCACCGGCGCGAAAAACAAAGCCAGCCCGAAAAAGAAGGCCAGCAAAAAAACGGCCGGCAAGCGCGTAACCAAACCAGCGGCCACAACCATCAGCCGCGCACAACGGCACGCCATGATCTGCGAGGCAGCCTATTACATCGCCGAACAGCGTGGCTTCGTGGGTAACAGTGATATGGATGACTGGTTGGCGGCCGAGGCCCTGATCGATAGCCAGCTCGGATAAGACCCCATACACCTGTAAATTATGCGGTTAATACCCATGCGCTTTACTCAGGTATTGAAATAATATTTATTAATGCCTATATTAGTATTTAGTTACTTGCTAATAGTTGGTGTTTATTCAATCAATCCTGACAGGAGGTGCAGCACTATGGCTAGTCTGATTAATGGTTTTCCGCATGATGGTGTCGTCACCGTCAACCGCGTGATTCTGAAACCGGAATACACTATCGACGACCTGCAGGAGCGCGTTGCCGTGCTGTGTGAAAACGTCAAAACCTACCACTCGGATACCGGCTTTGTTGGCGGCTTTGTCTGCCTGAACAGCGGCCAGATCTCGAACGAAGGCAGCACCATCGGCCAGGCCGTGGAAAGCGGGCTGAAAGACAAGGAAGCCCTGATCATTACCTTCTGGAACACCTTCGCTGATCACGAGGCCTCGCACAAGAGCGAGACCTTCCAGCCGCTGTTCCAGGAAGTCCTCGAGCTGTGTGAAAACGGCAACGAGGAAATCGCCTACGACATGCTCTGGTCCGGCGCTGCCTATAACGCCGATGAGGCCAGGGCCGCGCAGCAAGCCAAGGCCATGTATTCCAGCTAAACGCTGCCGCTAATGGGCAGGCAAACGGGGTACTGCGGTACCCCGTTTTTTTGTGGCCAGTTTGTTTTGCCCGGGGTATTGCCTACAATGCATCCTCACATCAAACAGGGTATTTGTTGACCATGAGTATGTATCGTCCCGGCCCGGTTATCGCCATCTGTATTGTCTGGGCCGCCTTTACCGGTTTTCGCTTTTTTAATTTCCTGAACGCCGACATGTCGCTGCTGCCACAGTGGTTCCCGGTGTACTACACGCTCATGACCACAGTCGCCGTGATCGGCATCGCCGGCCTGTGGCTCATGCGTCGCTGGGGGATCCTCGTGTTTGCCGCCGCGGTCGCCATCGAACAGGTCATCATTGTCAGCCAGCAACAATGGCATATCATCAGCCTGTTGCTGCCGATGATGGTACTCATGGTCGCCGCCGCCCATACCCACGATATGCGCTGACCGCTGCCGGCCTTAACCCGGCGGCCAGCCCATACCCCGCCCGGCCAGCAGGTGCAGGTGGACATGGAAGACGGTCTGGCCGGCATCGGCGTTACAGTTTATCAGGGTGCGGTAACCGCTTTCCGCATAACCGGCCTGGGCAGCCACTTCGCGGGCGGCCAGGTACATTTGCCCGACCAGCTCGGCATCACTGTCCTGCAGATCATTCAGGGTCGAGATATGCCGTTTCGGTACGACCAGCACGTGCATCGGTGCCTGCGGGTTGATATCACGAAACGCCAGGACCTGTTCATTTTCGAACACTACATCAGGCTGAATTTCACCGGAAACGAATTTGCAAAACAGGCAATCACTCATGCTGGCGGGTCCTCGCGTGTCTGGAAACGGGCTTGTCTCTGATCCGACCACAAAATTCCGTTACAAACAAGCAGATAGCCCCGTATTGCGGCAGACCGCGGAGATCGTTAAGCTACGCGCCTCATTACTACAGCAGCAGAAATCAGCCGCTTTTTAACCAGTTTCGAGTCGTATCCATGTCAGCCCCGAACCGTACCCGCGTCGGTATTATTTCCGACACACACAGCCATCTCGACCCGCGCATTGCCGATGTCCTGCGTGGCTGCGATATTGCCGTGCATGCCGGGGATATCATGGGCAAGCACGTCCTTGATGCGATGCGGCCTGCCGGCGGTGAAATCATTGCCGTGCGTGGCAATAACGACACGCGGGCCCAATGGCAGGCGGAGCACCACGAAGCCCTGCATGCACTTGGCTTCGAGGCCCGGCTCGACCTGCCCGGTGGCCAGGCCATCGTCCTGCATGGTCATGAACACTGGACCGAACAGGGCCTGCACGATGTCCTGCGCGAACGCTTCCCGCACGTGCGCCTTATAATCTACGGCCACAGCCATAAACTCGTCTGTGATCTCAATACCTCCCCCTG
>JASFJH010000195.1:0-4486 GCA_050122215.1 Granulosicoccaceae bacterium
TCACCGACCAGTTCACCGTCACGTCCTCGTAGGTCGGGTTGCTCATCGTGATCGTGAACGAGGCCGTCGCCGGGCCACCCTCGCCACCTTCATAGATAGTGATGTCGTCGATCGTGATCTCCGGCGCCGGGTCCTCACTGATGATCGTGCCCACTCCCGTGCTGTCGCCAATCGTCGCGTCACCGCCGCTGATGCTGTCCAGGCTGACGTTGAAGGTCTCCGGGTTCTCGTAGATCGAATCATCCACCGCCGTGAACGTCAGCCCCGGGCTGACCACGACCGTGGTCGTGCCGGCGGCGATCGTCGCCGTGCCCGAGGTCGGGCCACTGTAATCACTCAGCGCCGCCGTGTCCGGGCTCACCGACCAGTTCACCGTCACGTCCTCGTAGGTCGGGTTGCTCATCGTGATCGTGAACGAGGCCGTCGCCGGGCCACCCTCGCCACCTTCATAGATAGTGATGTCGTCGATCGTGATCTCCGGCGCGGGACTGCTATCCAGGATGGTGCCGATACCCGTATCACTGGTCGTCGCATTGACCGGGCCACTCAGCACGACGTTGAACAGTTCTGAGGGCTCGTTAATGTTGTCTCCCAGCACTTCGACATCGATCGTCTGGCTGGTCTCGCCAGGCAGGAAGGTGACTGTGCCACTGGTCGCCGTATAGTCCTGACCGGCCACTGCCCCACCCGGGATATCGGCGGTCGCATAGTTCACCGTCACTGTCTCCGTACTCGGGGTGTTCAGCGTTACCGTGAAGGTCGCAATGGTGGTGCCCTCCACCGGTTCATTGACAGTGACATCGTTAATCGAAATCACCGGTAGCGGGACCTCCTCCTCAACCCCCGGGATCTCCTCGCGAGGCTCCGGAAACTGGAATGCGAGTCCGGTCGTCTCGAACCCGCTTTCCGGTGTCACCTGCTGGCCGGTCAGATCAATCGTTACGGCTTCGGTCCCGCCTTCATCCGTGACGGCCTCTTCACCGGCAGCCGGCGCCTCGAAGATTTCACTCGGGTCCTTTCCGGCCAGAATGGCCTGTTGCATGGCTTCCGCGGTGGCCGCGACATCGGTGACATCGGCAAGGGTGGCGGGGTCGAAGACATCGCTGTCCAGCACGGCCTGGGATTCACGGCCCAGGTCAAGCCGTGTGCCGTCAACAAAATCCACAACGACAGTACTCAATTCACCGGTGATAATGACTTCATTCGTATAAACCGGATCCCCTATCTGCAGGGCGCGTTCGACACCGTCTGCTCCCCTGGCAATTGCACTGCCCGTCAGGGCACCTATAAAGCCAATCGGTTGAGCGCCCGCACCTGATTCAATATTGATAGCCATTGTCCCGTCTCCTGCTTGATTGTCATATCACCGCATCTTGCGGTGTGGGTATTTTTTTCCAATATGATGTAATTGTATGCCCTGTCATCAATTTGCCAATTGTACTTAGGTACAGCATCTGGAAAAAAATTCTGCCCCCATTACAGTGGAATCTAATCATGCTGATGCACACCTCACATTGATCGAAATCAAATTTATAGCACCGCCGAATAATTATAAATACATCTTATTGCTATAAGAGCCAGCGGGTGAGTGCTACTCAAAACGCATGACCGTGGATCAGTAACGCCAGGTGCAAACGGTCGGTAGTGCCGGTTTTTCGGAAGATCGAGGTCAGATGTGACTTGACGGTGCGTTCAGTTACCCCGGTTTGCTGGGCGATGGCTTTGTTACTGGCGCCCTCGGCCAGCAGGGCGGCGATCTCTCGCTCACGCTCCGTCAATTGCGACAGGCTGTTGTATACATTGTTATTGTCAGGCTCAGGGTTGGGCCGTGGCAGGTTCGCAATAATACGCTGCATGAGTTTCTTGCCGACCCAGATCTCGCCCAGCTGCACGACCCTGACTGCCTCGGCAAGCAGTACCGGTGACATATAGGTATTGGCATAGGCACTGACGCCACCGGCAAACAGGGAAATACCTTCATTTTCTTCGGGTATATTGGAGAAGACCATAAACGGGATACCCGGGTGGTTGCGTCTGAGCGCCGTAATGTCCGCCACGCCATTGAGACCGGGTAGTGTCAGATGTATGAGCACGAGTTCAACATTGTGCTGTTTGAGAGTGCGTTCAAGATCCTCAAAGGTATCCAGTTCACGGATCCCGGCAGTATCCTCAAGCCCCTGCCGCCAACGCTGACGTACTGTTTTGTCAGGACTGCATATTATTATCATTGTTTACCCTGATTAACGTTCCCTCAACGCCATTTCCTTGGCGCGTAACACTGGTTTGAGCAATAAATCCAACACGGTTTTTTTCCCGGTCAGGATATCCACATTCGTCGTCATGCCGGCAATGATCGGCAAGGGGTTGTCTATGGGACCAAGATGACTCTCGTTCGTACGCACCCGGACCAGGTAGTAACTCTCGTCCTGTTCACCAGTGATCGTATCGGCGCTGATATGTTCTACCTCGGCAGCCAGGCCACCATAAATTGCAAAATCATAGGCCGTAAATTTCACCGTGGCCTTTGCCCCCGGATGCAGGAAGGCGATATCACCCGGACGAATCCGGGCCTCAACAAGCAGGCTGTCATCGGAAGGCACAATTTCCACGAGATCCATACCGGGTTTTATCACCCCACCGATGGTGCTGATCATGATCTGCTTTACCGTACCTCGCACTGGCGAGCGTACCAGGGTGCGGCGTACGCGGTCCGCCATTGCCAGCTGCGATTCAGACATGCCTGATAACTCGGCCACCGTCTCATTCAGCTCCAGACGTGCCTGGTTACGGAAGGCGATTTCCATCTCCTCGGCTTTACGTTGCGCCTCGTTATACATCGATTCGACACGTGGCACAGCCAGCCTGCTGGCTGTCAATTCTCCCTTGAGCTCGTTGACCTGACGTTCCAGGCGTAGTACCTCTACCTCCGAAATAGCGCCATCCTTGACCAGCGGCTTGGTGAGCTGCAATTCCCTGTTTGCCAGCGTGTAACTGTTGTTGAGGTGTCGTATTTTCGATCTGAGTTCGGCCAGTTCCTGTTGACGTTGTGCCACCTGCTGGTTCAGGATGCCAAGTTTGGCCTGCAGTTCCTGACTCCTGGACTGAAACAATTCCAGTTCCTGTTCGACAAGCTCGGGATGTTTCTGCATAGCCTCACGCGGCGGTATGAACGACTTATTTTCTGCCTCGGCCTTGAGTCGTGCCGCTTTTGCCTTGAGTGCGAGGTAGCGCAGGCGACTTTCACTCAACGTCGAGGAAAAACGGGTGTCATCAATGCGTAACAGTACCTGATCTTTTTCGACAATATCCCCCTCCCTGACGAGGATCTCGGACAGGATGCCGCCTTCAAGATTCTGCACCACCTGTACCTGCGAGGAGGGAATCACCTTGCCCACGCCCCTGGTCACCTGGTCCACTTCCGCCAGGGCCGCCCAGATCAGCATAACAACGAAGAAGAGCACTGTTGCCCACAGGATCAGGCTTGCTCCTTTTGGGCTGCGCTGCAACACTGCCGCACTGCTTTCCGACACGAAGTCGAGTTCTTCGGCAGTCACTGCATGACCCGTATGTGCTGAACGGCTCTTTCTGTTCCGCACATGTTCCTTTTGCTTTGTCTCAGTCATCAGACCTTTAACAACCCACCTGGCGTTCCACTTGACTAGTCATGCGCGACCCGTAATTTGCCCTGCCTGAGCGCTTCCCGTACCTTTTCTTTTGGTCCATCTGCTATGACCCTGCCATGATCAATAATTATGATCCGATCAACCAGGTCGAGTAACGAGGCCCTGTGACTGACCAATAGCACGGTTTTTCCTTGCAGAACAGGTTCAAGCTTCTTCTTCAGGCGCTCTTCGGTGCTGTTATCCATCGAATTGGTTGGCTCATCCATCAACATGATGGGGGGATCAAACAACAAGGAACGTGCAACTACGACACTTTGTCGCTGCCCGCCAGACAGTTCGTTGCCACGTTCGCCAACGCTGAGGTCAAATCCGGACGGATGCTGGTTTACAAACTCGCTGACCCCGGAAAGGTCGGCGGCGCGCAGCATTGCCTCGTCATCTGCATGCGGCGCGCCAAATACAATATTGTCGCGCACGCTACCACTGAACAGGACAACATCCTGTGGTACATAGCCGATATTGTGTCGCAGATCGGCCGGATCGATCTGCCGCACATCTATACCATCAACATATACTGCGCCGGAAGTTGGCTGATACAGCCCAAGGATAAGCTTTTCGATCGTGGTCTTACCGGAGCCGGTACGACCAATGATAGCCACGTGTTCACCCTGATTAATCCTGAAGGATACGTTATCAAGCGCAGCGGTCACCTGACGAGGATATTTAAAAGACACATTCTGAAACCTGATTGCCCCGCCCAGTTTTGAGCGGTGGACAAAGGCATGTTGATCCTCTCGCTCCACTGGCATCTTCATGATGCGATCAAGGTTCTTCAACCCCGTCAGGGCCTGGTTAAAATGTGT
>JASFJH010000196.1:0-4480 GCA_050122215.1 Granulosicoccaceae bacterium
ACTCCCACACCTTGGCGAGGTAATGCAGGCTCTTGTCGAACACGTTCATCGCGTTGGGGCGATACACGCGCACCACCTTCGAGAGGGGGATCTCGACCTGGCGGCCATCCGCGATCTCGGCAACAAGGCTGTCGCGCGCGATCTGCCTGTTCAGATCGAACAGGCGATCCTGCAAGACGAGGTAATCCGCTTCCAGCTGTTTGCGCCGTCCCTCGATGTCCGCGTAGGCTTGCGGATCCTCGACGCCCTTGAGCTCAAGGCGACGACGCTCGAGACGCAGCTGCTCGATGTCGTAATTGATCGCGCCGATATCGAACTTCTGTACCGAGCGGATCTGTTCGAACAACTCGGTGGCGTGCGCCATGCGGAGTTGCAATTCATCCCAGGCCGTATCCTGCTCGGCAACCGTCTTGCCCTGTTCACGTACACTGAGCAGGTAACCGTAAAAATTCCCCCACTCACGACGCTCAACGGCAATGATCGACTCGGGACGTCGCTCTTCCTTGATCTTGCCAGCCGTTACCCAGCGGAAATCCAGGCCACTCTGATCACGGTTACCCACCTTGAGCAACCAGCGTTCCACCATGCCGTCAACCGCGCCGACCGCTTCACTCTTGCCAACGCGCGCGACCGGTACCCACTCATCCCCCTGCACTTCACCAATAATGCGGGCAATTTGTTGTTCATTTTCCTGGTATTCGATTTCAACAACGTCTGCCGGCCAGAAATAACCGAGTCCCCGCGAGGCGATCAAAAACAACAGGCCAAACACCATGATCAGACTGACACTGACCGCGCTGGCGCTGATCCACACCCAGGGTGTGCCACTCTTGAACCAGTTATTGAGCGAAACTTTCATGGCGAAACTTCCTACAACGTACTGTACTTGCGTCGCAGACGCTGACGGACGATTTCGGCAACCGTGTTAAACATAAAGGTAAACACGAACAGGACCAGTGCCGCGAGAAACAGTACGCGGTAATGGGTGCTGCCGACTTCCGATTCCGGCATTTCTACCGCAATGTTTGCCGACAGCGTGCGCATACCCTCGAAAATACTGAAGTCCATCACCGGTGTGTTGCCGGTGGCCATGAGCACGATCATAGTCTCGCCCACGGCGCGCCCCAGGCCGATCATGATTGCCGAGAATATGCCCGGGCTCGCAGTCAGCAACACGACCCGCCACATGGTTTGCCACGGCGTGGCGCCAAGCGCCAGGGAGCCCTGTGTCAGCGATTTCGGCACACTGAACACGGCATCCTCGGCAATCGAGAAGATGGTAGGGATCACGGCGAAACCCATCGCCAGGCCAACGACAATGGCATTACGCTGGTCAAAGCCGATGCCCATTTCATTGGTCAGCCACAAACGCATGTCGCCACCGAACCACCATTGTTCCAGCATCGGGCTCAGCGCGATCGCCGCCGCACTCACCACGATAACCAGGGGTATAAGCAACATGGCTTCCCAGCCATCGGGTATCGTGTGACGTACCTTTTCCGGCAGTTGTGTCCAGGACCAGGCAGCGAACATCACGGCCGGCGGCATCAGGATTAACAGCGAGAAAACCCCGGGCATATTTGCCTCGAGGAACGGCGCCAGCCACAGACCGGCGAGAAAACCGAGGATCACCGTTGGCAGGGCCTCCATGATCTCGATACTCGGTTTCACCAGCTGCCGCATCTTCGGCGCCATAAAATAGGCCGTGAACATGGCGCCCAGGATCGACAGTGGCACTGCAATCAACATTGCATAAAAGGCGGCCTTGAGGGTACCGAAAGAAATCGGTACGAGACTGAACTTCGGTTCAAAGTCATTCGATGCCGACGATGACTGCCAGATGTAATCCGGTTCGGGGTAGCTCTCATACCAGACCTTGCCCCACAGCGACTGCAGCGACACTTCCGGGAATTCGTTTTCGACATGCCAGAAATGCAGCCGGCCGGTAGCGTCTTCCATCAGAACCGCATCGGCACGCGGTGAGAAGGCCAGGCGCTCGAGATCGGTGTTGCCGACTGTCGTGGTAAAGACACGCTCACCGGCTGTGCTGTGATAAATCGCGAGGCTGCCCCGCTCACCCACCGTCGCGAAACCCTTGCGCTGCTGCTCAACCGCCAGTCCCTTTACAGGCTGCTCGGCACTGAAACTCCGAATGCGTGTCAGACTGTACTGGTTGTTATCGTCACGCACCGGGAACCACTGTGTGATCTGCCCGCTCGAGTCGGTTATGAGCAGGGAAATACTGCCTGTGAGGAAACCCACCTGGCTGATTTGCCGCTGTTGTCCCACTACGAGCTTGCGTTGCTGCAGGGTAATATTTTCAGCATCGTTGACATCATATTGCACGAGTTCACCCGTGCGGCTTAGCGCATAGACAATGCGTTGATCGCGGTCGAGCAACAGGAAATCAATATCAAATCCGGCGGAGGGCATCTCGTAATGGCGTGTCACCCAGCTGGCCTCATCTTCATCCAGCGCCGATCCTTCGAGTTCCTGGCGAGCCAGCACGAGGCGCTCGTCTTCCGTCAGGGCGACGACCGTGTTGCGTTCCTCGTCCAGCTGGAAGGCAAACTGCGCGAGCGATTGACCCTGCGGGTCAACCTGGATCGGCTCCGGGCCAAGTGGATAGTCGATATACGGTGTGATCAGACGCTTGTCACCGGGAAAGGTGACGCGGTAGGCATGCCGCGCCACAACGATCTCACCACCGCCCGTCCCATAGGCGACATAAGTCCGCGCCGGGCCGGCAGCATGAAAGGCACCGACTTGTGTCCCGGCCGGCATGCTCAATGCGACGTCTTCAATAATCTCGCCATTGTGCAAGTGAAAGAATACAGCATGTGCCGTATCGGTAAAGCGCACCCCGATCTCGGCCTGCTCCTCCATGGCCAGGTGTCGGGTTGTCCCCTTCCCGGGCAGAACGTAGTCCGCCACGGATTCAGCCGTGGCCTGTTCGAACAGGGGCCAGACCTCGTCAAGCAGGAAGACGAAAATCAGCAGGATAGCGCCGATAACACTGATACCACCCACGCCAATAAGCCTGCGCAAGACGCGATCCCGCCACAAGCGCATGCGCTGACGGCGCCCACCTGAAGCGGTCAATGCGGGTTTATTTGGAGCACTGCTAGCCATGCTGCGAAGGGTACAGGGACAATATGACAGTAATATGACAGGATAAGGCGCCATCCGGGAGTCGTGTCATACAGCTGTCATAACCAGAATCGCCCAGCCTGCCGACCACACGCTGCTTCAAGTAGATTATCTCTATATACCAAGGGGTTACATCCAGGCGGCGCTTGCCAGTAGCCGTCCGGAACGGCACAATATGCCGCCTTTTAGCCGGAACAATCGCCATGCTTGAACCCAGTATCTTCGACAGTACCGAGGCCGACTTCGATGACAGCGTGATCGAGGCCTCGAAACAGGCACCGATCATGGTCGATTTCTGGGCCGACTGGTGCCCGCCCTGTCGCGCCCTGACCCCGGTGCTGGAGAATATCGTCAAGGCCGACGACACTGCAGTACGCCTGGCCAAGGTCGAGGTCGATGACAATATGCACCTTGCAGGCCGCTTTCAGTTACGCGGCTTCCCCACTGTGATCCTGTTCATCGATGGCGAAGAGCGCGGCCGTTTCAGCGGTTTTAAACCTGAAAGCCAGGTACGACATTTCCTGGGCGAACAGCTTATAGATTAAAAAAGCCCCACGAAGGTGGGGCGCAAAGGCAGGCACATGGTGCGGAGTTCTTATTTTTTCAGGTGAAGTCTTCCCTCTCCAACCCCTGCAATTGATCAGGAACGCTCCATAAAGGCTATTCTGCACGGCTTGTACGACAAAATGATGAAGCCTTTGTGTCAGTTGCGTTGTCCTGTACCCGACTCCACAAAAGAAACGGCCCCGCACAGGCGGGGCCGTTTCGAGCAACCATTCGAGCTGTAATCAGTTCAGCTTGGCCAGCTCCTCATCGATCACTTTCCTCGGCAGCGGTACGTAACCATCCTTGACGACCACCTGCTGTCCAATCTTTGACAGAACCATGGTCAGAAATTCCTTTTCAAGCGGCTGCAGCGGCTTGTTCGGGTGCTTGTTCACGTAGACATAGAGGTAACGTGACAGCGGGTAAGTACCTGTGGCAGCTGTTTCTGTAGTCGCTTCGATGAACGGCTTGCCCACCTTCTTGGTCAGCGGCACGGCGCGCACGCCGGAAGTCTTGTAACCAATGCCCGAGTAGCCGATACCGTTGATTGAGGCCGTGACGGATTGAACGACAGAGGCAGAACCCGGCTGTTCATTCACATTGGCCTTGTAGTCACCCTTGCACAGCGCCTTCTTCTTGAAGTAACCGTAGGTGCCGGATACCGAGTTACGGCCGTACAACTGGATGTCACGGTTGGCCCATGCCCCGCTCAGACCGAGGTCACCCCAGCGCGTGATGTCCTTGCTGCCACCACACTTGCGGGTTGACGAGAACACCGCATCTA
>JASFJH010000197.1:0-4466 GCA_050122215.1 Granulosicoccaceae bacterium
CACGTGCATCGGTGCCTGCGGGTTGATATCACGAAACGCCAGGACCTGTTCATTTTCGAACACCACATCGGGCTGAATTTCACCGGAAACGAATTTGCAAAACAGGCAATCACTCATGCTGGCGGGTCCTCGCGTGTCTGGAAACGGGCTTTCCCCTGATCCGACCACATAATACCGTTGCAAACAAGCAGATAGAGCGGTCTTGCGACAAGCCGCGGAGATCGTTAAGCTACGCGCCTCATTACCGCAGCAGCAGAAATCAGCCGCTTTTTAACCACTTTCGAGCCATACCCGTGTCAGCCCCGAACCGCACCCGCGTCGGTATTATTTCCGACACGCACAGCCATCTCGATCCGCGCATTGCCGATGTCCTGCGTGGATGTGATATCGCCGTGCATGCCGGGGATATCATGGGCAAGCATGTCCTCGATGCGATGCGGCCTGCCGGTGGTGAGATCATTGCCGTGCGTGGCAATAATGATACGCAGGCCCAATGGCAGGCGGAGCATCACGAGGCCCTGCATGCACTCGGCTTCGAGGCCCTTCTCGATCTGCCCGGTGGCCAGGCCATCCTCCTGCATGGCCATGAACACTGGACCGAGCAGGGCCTGCACGATGTCCTGCGCGAGCGCTTCCCGCATGTGCGCCTGATTATTTATGGCCACAGTCATAAACTCGTCTGTGATCTCGATATCTCACCCTGGGTCATCAATCCCGGTGCGGCCGGACGTATCCGTACCCACGGCGGCCCTTCCTGCCTGATACTCGATGCCAGTGAAAATGACTGGCAAATCGATACCATCCGCTTCGCCGAGGCCGGTCAGATTGCTATCTAGTAGTTGACCTGCAAGGTTTTTTTTCGCAGCATAAGCATGTAGCCGCAGGGAGCGGCGTATTTACCCTTGTTCAGAACACGAAAATACTAACAATATATTTAAGGAATATGGGGGAAGTGCCATGCTGTACTGGTTAGATAGTTGGCTGCTCCGACATATGTACCGCGTGATGAATAAGCCACCGGTACAAATCAGTCTGTGGAATGGTCTGGTCATTAAGCCCGAGAGTCATCGCGAACCGATTGCGCACATCCGCATCCATAACCGCGGAAGTTTCTATCGCCTGTTTCTCAACCCGGATCTGTACTTTGGTGAGGGGTATAGCCGTGGTGACATAGATATCGACGGCAGTCTCGTCCGTGGCCTCGAGGTCTGTTACAACGGCATGGTAAAAGGCCCGCGCAGCAGCCTGGCGAAAATGATCACATACTGGCAGGCACGCCCGCGCCGCAACACCCCGGACGGATCAAAACGCCATATTCATCATCACTACGATATCGGTAATGATTTCTACCGCCTGTGGCTGGACAAGCATGCCATGCAATATACCTGTGCCTATTACCCGAGCCGGGATACCACGCTGGAAGACGCACAAATTGCAAAAATGGATCATGTCGCGCGCAAATTACAGCTCAAGCCCGGTGACACCGTCGTCGAAGCAGGCTGTGGCTGGGGCGCGCTCGGCCTGCATTTCGCCAGACATTATGGCGTGAGCGTACGCGCCTATAATATTTCCCACCAGCAAATCCTGTACGCACGTGAGCAGGCAAAATTGCACGGTGTCGAAGACAAGATTGAATATGTCGAGGATGACTACCGCAACATCACTGGCAGCTATGATGTATTTGTCTCCGTCGGCATGCTTGAGCACGTTGGCACGCAAAACTACAACGAGCTCGGCGACGTCATTGCCCGTTGCCTGCGCGAGGACGGTCGCGGCCTGATTCACAGCATTGGCCGTAACCGTGCCGCACGCATGAATGCATGGATTGAACGGAATATCTTCCCCGGCGCCTACCCGCCGACGTTACGTGAGGCCATGGATATCTTCGAGCCCAACAACTTCTCCGTGCTCGATGTTGAAAATCTTCGCCTGCACTATGCACAAACACTCACGCACTGGCTTGAACGTTATGACGAGCAAGCCGATACGGTACTGAACATGTTTGATGAACAGTTCGTACGTGCCTGGCGCCTGTACCTGGCCGGCTCGATTGCCGCCTTTACCAGCGGTACGCTGCAATTGTTCCAGATCACGTTTGCACCGGGCGAAAGCAACAACATCCCCTGGACCCGCGAACATATATATCGCGATGAACCTGTCGATGAACCACACAGCGAGGTCGTATGGAAACGTGCGATGTCCTGATCGTCGGCGGTGGACCGGCAGGGTCCACCTGCGCCCGCGAACTGCAGCGCGCCGGTCTGGATGTCGTGATCCTCGACAAGGCACAGTTTCCCCGCGACAAGGTCTGTGCGGGCTGGGTCACCCCCGCGGTCATGGAATCACTGGGCATAGATCCCGACGAATACGGCCACAACCATACCCTGCAACCGATCAGCGCGTTTCGCACCAGCCGCCTCGGCGACGACCCGATCCTGACGCGCTTTGACCATGTCATCAGTTACGGTATTCGCCGTTGTGAATTTGACGACTACCTGCTGCGCCGTTGCGGTGCCCGCCTGCGTCTCGGTGAAAAGCTGAGCAGTATTGAAAAACAGGGTGGCCACTGGATCATCAATGGCAATATCAAAACGCCGCTGGTGATAGGTGCGGGCGGCCACTACTGCCCGGTGGCACGTTTCATGGGTGCGAAGCTCGGCGCTTCGGAACTCCCTGTCGCGGCACAGGAAATTGAATTCGTCCTGAATGACGAACAGTTACGCCACTGCCCGGTGGAAGCCGACACGCCGGAACTGTTTTTCACCCAGGACCTGAAGGGTTATGGCTGGATATTCCGCAAAGGCAACTACCTGAACATCGGCCTGGGCCGGCAGGACAATAACAAACTGGCAGGTCATGTCGCTGACTTCGTCACACAACTGCAACAGGCCGGGCGCATTCCGGCCGATCTGCCCAAGTTCAGCGGTCATGCCTACCTGCTCTATCCCGATGCCCCCCGCAAGGTACTTATGGATAACATGCTGCTGATTGGTGACGCGGCCGGTCTGGCCTATCCGCAAAGTGGTGAAGGTATCCGGCCCGCCATCGAGTCCGCGCTGCTCGCCGCCAACACAATTATTGCCGCCAATCATGACTACAGTGCGGGACGGCTGCAGGTCTATGAACGCGCCCTCGCGGAACGCTTCGGCAAGCGGGGCCGCGGCTTGCTCGGCCAGCTTGTCCCCCATGCCCTGAAACAACAACTGGCCGGCCTGCTCATGCGTATGCCCTGGTTTGCCCGCCATGTGATTATTGACCGCTGGTTCCTGCATAGCCAGCAGGCGCCGCTGTTACCGGGTATCTGAAACAGTTATTGGCGACGCGAAGCGCCGCAATCACTAGCGGGTCAGTCCTCGTCACCGGTGGCGACCGGCCGGTCAGGGTCACTGCACCACTCACTCCAGGAACCGGCATACAGGCGGGCACCGGTAAACCCGGCATGCTGCATGGCCAGCAGGTTATGACAGGCCGTCACGCCGGAGCCACACATGTGCACAATGGCGGCAGCCGGATTGCGTTCAAGATACGGTGCCCAGAGCTCACGCAACGCCTCTGGTGGCAAGAAGCGGCCTGATTCATCCAGGTTGCGCATGAAAAAATGATTGGTTGCGCCCGGCACATGGCCCGCGACCGGGTCCAGCGGTTCCTGTTCGCCCTTGAAACGGCCCGGGTCACGTGCATCAACCAGGCTAACCGCGTGCTCGGCAAGAAGCTGCTGCAGTTCTTCAACCGGCACTGCCGGGGACAGAACATCACCGGCAGCAAAATCACCCGGTTGCCTGTCAGGCACATCGGTCGTCACCTGCCCGCCACTCTCACACCAGGCTTTCCAGCCACCATCGAGCACGGCAACCTTGTCATGGCCGAGCCAACGCAACAACCACCACAGGCGTGATGCCATGGCCCCGCCCTGCGCATCGTATGCGACTACCTGGCTGTCGCGGTTCACCCCCCATTCACGCAGGCGTGCCGCCAGGGTTTCACGATCTGGCAACGGGTGACGGCCATTAGAGCCGGTCTTTTTACCGGCCAGGTCATTATCGAGGTGCGCGTACACCGCACCGCGAATATGCCCCTCGTCGTACGCGGCCTGCCCCGCGGTGACATCGGTCAGATTAAACCGGCAATCAATGACACACAGATCGGACTGCCCGAGTTGCCGCGCCAGATCGTCGGCGGAAATGAGTGTGGTATAGGCCATGGGCAGAGACTATAAGAAATGTAAACGCCCGCGACAAGCGCGGGCGTTTACATTATTGCGATAGTTGCGCGAGCTATTTGAGTTTGCCCAGGGCCTTGCCGCTGCCATTACCACCGGCATTACCATGCGCAGCTCCTCCACCCGCACTGACGATACCCTGGCCACCTGCAGGTGCATGACCATAGGCATGTCCCTGTCCATGTGATTTCACTGCCTGTGAATTGCCGGCCGCAATACTGCCAATCGAGCTGCCACCCGCGGTGAC
>JASFJH010000198.1:0-4448 GCA_050122215.1 Granulosicoccaceae bacterium
TGAGGAAGAGGGCGAAGCCGACAAGCCGAACCCGTTTGCCGTACTGGCAGATTTGAAACGTAAAGACGACTGAGCAGGAGTTAACGGTAATGGCCGTACAAAAGAATCGCATGACACCTTCAAAACGCGGCATGCGTCGTTCGCATGATTCGCTGGGTAACCCGACCCTGTCGATTGAACCAACTACCGGTGAAACACACCGCCGCCATCACGTCAGTGCTGATGGTTTTTATCGCGGCCGTAAGGTGGTTCCGGGCCAGAACGATTAAATGCAAGTCGCTAGAGCTGCCCTGACGGCGTTTTGCGTTGTCATCATCAGCGCTAGCAACTCGCACATAAGCCCGACCTGGGCTATGTAAAATAATTTCGAATATGCCGGTGTGGTTCGCCGCACCGGCATATCTGATCCCGGTCACGAACAACATTTAATCAATCCCCGCAACCGGTCAGGAAGGCAGGCATGTCCGCATCAATGACAATCTCCCTCGATGCGATGGGCGGAGACTTCGGTCCAGAGGTCATCGTGCCCGCGGCCATACGTGCCCACGACAGAAACCCCGACCTGAAGCTGATCCTCGTCGGTGACGAAGCTGTTGTCTCTGACTGCCTGAAACGGGCCGGTTGTGAACCGTCCGAACGGCTGTCCCTCCACCACGCCTCGCAGCGGGTCGAGATGGATGAGTTGCCATCGCATGCCTTGCGCAACAAGAAAGATTCCTCGATGCGTGTTGCCATCAACCTCGTCAAGCAGGGTGAGGCCGATGCCGTGGTCAGTGCCGGCAACACCGGCGCACTCATGGCGACCGCGCGTTTTGTCCTGAAGATGTTGCCCGGCGTGGATCGCCCGGCGATCTGTTCAACACTGCCGACAATAAAAGGTTTTACCCACATGCTCGATCTCGGCGCCAATGTCGATGCGAGCGCGGATAGCCTGTTCGAGTTTGCCGTGATGGGTTCCATCCTGGCCAGTGCCGATAGCGGTATCGAAAACCCGACAGTCGGTTTGCTCAATATCGGCGAGGAAGAGATCAAGGGCAATGAACGCGTCAAGGAAGCAGCCCGCATGTTGCGGGATTCATCGTTGAATTACATTGGTTATGTCGAAGGCGATGATATTTACTACGGCAAGGCTGACGTGGTTGTTTGCGACGGCTTTATCGGCAATATTGCGCTGAAGGCCAGTGAAGGCGTTGCCAAAATGGTTTCACATAAAATGCGTGAGGCCTTTATGCGCAACCTGTACAGCAAGTTCGCCGCGCTGATTGCCAAACCCGTGCTGAAGCGATTTCGCCGCGAACTCGACCCGCGCCGCTATAATGGCGCGAGCCTGCTGGGTCTGCAGGGGATTTGTATCAAAAGCCACGGCGGGGCGGATGCATTGGCATTCGAAACAGCCATCCGCCAGGCAATGATTGAAGTGCACAACCGCGTGCCAGAGAAGATCAGCGAGCACCTCGAGTCGCTGCTGGCTGAAGGGCGAGAGAATTGATGTATTCACGTATCAAAGGCACCGGCAGTTACCTGCCCGAAAAGATTTTAACCAATGCCGACCTTGAGAAGATGGTCGACACCACCGACGAGTGGATCACCGAACGTACCGGTATCAAGGAGCGGCATATTGCCGCGGACAATCAAGCCACCTGTGACCTGAGTGAACAGGCCGCACGCAAGGCCATGCAGGCAGCCGGTGTGGGCCCGGATGATATCGACCTGATCATTGTTGCGACCACGACACCGGATCGCGTGTTCCCGAGCACTGCCTGCCTGTTGCAGGACAAACTGGATATTCACGGTTGTGCGGCATTTGATGTGCAGGCCGTCTGCACCGGTTTCGTGTATGCGCTCGGTATCGCTGACAAGTTCATCAAGGCCGGTGGCATCCGCCATGCGCTGGTGATTGGCGCCGAAACCATGTCACGCATTACCGACTGGAATGACCGCAACACCTGCGTATTGTTTGGTGACGGTGCCGGCGCGGTCGTCCTCGAAGCCAGCGAACAGCCGGGGATTCTTTCCACGCACCTGCATGCCGACGGCAAGTATGAAGACCTGCTCACCGTCGATGGCGGCATATCCAGCGATTATGACAAGGTCGTCGAGGGCACGGCCTTCATGCGCATGAAGGGCAATGAGGTCTTCAAGATGGCGGTGAACACGCTGGGCCGTATCGTTGATGAAACGCTGGCCGCCAACGACATGAAGAAAAAAGACATCAACTGGCTGGTACCGCATCAGGCCAATATCCGCATTATCAACGCGACGGCCAGGAAACTGAACATGGACAAGAATCATGTCGTGGTCACAGTCGACAAACATGGCAACACCTCGGCGGCATCGGTACCGATGGCGCTTGATGTCGCCGTGCGTGACGGCCGGATTCAGCGCGGTGAAACAATTTTATTAGAGGCCTTTGGTGGCGGGTTCACCTGGGGCTCTGCGTTAATCAAGTATTGAGGTTGTTATGTCTGTTGCATTTATTTTTCCGGGACAGGGCTCGCAATCATTGGGTATGCTGGCCGCATTGGCAGAAAGCTTTCCGGTGGTAACTGAAACCTTTGCCGAAGCAAGCGACGCACTTGGCTATGACCTGTGGGCGCTCGTGCAAAATGGTCCGGAAGCCGTCCTGAACAAAACCGATCGCACCCAGCCTGCCATGTTGACGGCGGGTGTCGCCACATGGCGTGCCTGGCAGGCGCAGGGCGGCGCAAGTCCTGCCGTCATGGCCGGGCACAGTCTCGGTGAATACTCGGCACTGGTCTGCGCCGGGGCGATGTCATTGACCGACGCGGTCACACTCGTTGCTGATCGCGGCCGCTTCATGCAGGAAGCCGTGCCGGAAGGCGAGGGTGCGATGGCGGCGATCCTCGGGCTCGATGATGACGCCGTGATCAAGGTCTGTGCCGACAATGCCAACGGCGAGGTACTGGCCGCCGTTAACTTCAATTCACCGGGCCAGGTTGTGATCGCCGGCAGTAAACCGGCGGTAGAACGTGCCGCCGCGGCGGCGAAAGAGGCCGGTGCAAAACGTGCACTGGTGTTACCGGTGAGCGTGCCGTCACATTGTGCACTCATGGCGCCGGCAGCGAAACGCCTGGCAGAGCGCCTGGCCGGCATCAATATAACTACACCGGATATCCCGGTCATCAATAATGCCGATGTTGCCAGCCCGACTGATGCCGACGCGATCCGCGCCGCGCTCGTCAAGCAACTCGACCACCCGGTACGCTGGGTTGAAACCATTAACAAGATGGCCGATGACGATGTAGATACCGTTATCGAGTGCGGGCCGGGCAAGGTACTGGTTGGCCTGAACAAACGCATTAACAAACAAATGCAGGCCTTGCCTGTGTTTGATGCGGACACCTTGCAGGCCGCGCTTGACGCCTGCAGTTGATCGACAGGGGACAGAGCTAATGGCAATGCTGGATGGAGAAATCGCACTGGTGACCGGTGCAAGCCGCGGTATCGGTAAATGTATCGCGCTCGCACTCGGTGCAGAAGGCGCAACCGTGGTCGGGACCGCGACATCGGACAGGGGTGCGGAAGCGATCTCTGCCTACCTGAAAGAAGCGGGCGCCAACGGTGAAGGCATGAACCTGAACGTGACCGATAGCGAGAGCATCGATAACGTCTTCAAGGCCATTGCCGACAAGTACGGTGCGCCGGGCATCCTCGTGAATAACGCCGGCATTACCCGGGACAACCTGCTCATGCGCATGAAGGACGATGAGTGGGACGACATCATCAATACCAACCTGAAATCCGTGTACCGCATGAGCAAGGCCGTGCTGCGGCCAATGATGAAGGCCCGCAAGGGGCGCATCATCAGCATTGCCTCGGTGGTCGGCGCCAGCGGTAACGCCGGGCAGACCAACTATGCGGCAGCCAAGGCCGGTATTTTCGGTTTCAGCAAGTCACTGGCGCGCGAAGTCGGTGCGCGTGGCATTACTGTTAACGCGGTCGCACCGGGCTTTATCGATACCGACATGACCAGGGTCCTGCCGGACGACACGAAGGCCGCCTTGCTTGGCCAGATCCCGCTGGGACGCCTTGGCCAGCCCGAAGAAGTCGCCGCCGCAGTCGTGTTCCTGGCCTCACCGGGTGCCGCCTATATCTCCGGTGAGACCCTGCATGTCAATGGCGGCATGTACATGGCCTGATTTATTGGAATTATTTATCTATTTATCAATGTGTTATCAATTCTGGCATCCGCGTGTGGTTTTCAATACAATACCGACCGCGGCTTGTTATGCCGGTATTTTTTGGAGGAAATATACGTCATGAGTACTGTCGAAGAACGCGTCAAGAAGATCGTAGTTGAGCAGTTGGGTGTGAAAGAAGACGAAGTCAATAACGAAGCCTCTTTCGTTGACGATCTGGGCGCTGACTCACTGGACACGGTTGAACTGGTTATGGCCCTTGAAGAAGAATTTGAGACCGAAATACCG
>JASFJH010000199.1:0-4438 GCA_050122215.1 Granulosicoccaceae bacterium
ATTTATAATCCCCCGTGCTCCCCGTGAGCCGCGTGGTAATAAAATGCTATTAAAGGAACTTCAATGAGCCGTTCGCATGATCTGTTTGTCGCCGCCCAGCAACACATCCCCGGCGGGGTGAATTCCCCGGTCCGCGCCTTCAAGGGCGTTGGCGGCGATCCGGTGTTCTTCAAGCGCGCCAGCGGCGCCTACCTGTTCGACGAGGATGACAGGCAATACATCGATTACGTCGCCTCATGGGGGCCGGCGATCCTCGGCCATGCCCAGCCGGACGTGATCAGGGCCGTGCAGGAGGCCGCCGCGAATGGCCTGAGCTTCGGCGCGCCGACCGCGATCGAAACCGAGATGGCGAACACGCTGTGCGAGATCGTACCGTCGATGGACATGGTACGCATGGTCAGCTCCGGCACCGAGGCGACGATGAGTGCGATCCGCCTCGCGCGCGGTTATACCGGCCGTGACAAGATCATAAAGTTCGAAGGCTGTTATCACGGCCACGCCGACTCGCTGCTGGTCAAGGCCGGTTCCGGCATGCTCACGCTCGGCGTGCCGACTTCACCAGGCGTACCGGCGGGACTTGCCGAACACACAATCACGCTGACCTATAACGACATCGAGCAGGTCAAACAGGTGTTCAGCGAGATCGGCGAGCAGATCGCCTGCATCATTGTTGAGCCGGTGGCCGGTAACATGAACTGCATCCCGCCGCTGCCCGCTTTCCTCGAGGGTCTGCGCAGCGTGTGTGATGAATACGGGAGCGTGCTCATCCTCGATGAGGTCATGACCGGCTTCCGTGTCGCGCTCGGTGGCGCGCAGGCTCACTACGGCATCAAACCGGACCTGACCACACTCGGCAAGGTGGTCGGCGGCGGCATGCCGGTCGGCGCCTTCGGTGGCAAAAAGGAAATCATGGAACACATCGCGCCGCTCGGCCCCGTCTACCAGGCCGGCACACTGTCGGGCAACCCGATCGCGATGGCCGCCGGGCTGACAACCATGCGACTGATCAGCGAACCGGGCTTCTACGACAAACTCGCGGCCAAGGTCGAAAAACTCGTGAGCGGCATCATGGCGGCAGCCAGCAATGCCGGTGTGCCTATGACCGAAAACCATGTCGGCGGCATGTTCGGCCTGTTTTTTACCGATGCCGACCAGGTGACGAACTTCGCGCAGACCTCGGCCTGCGATCTCGAGCGCTTCCGCAAGTTCTTCCACGGCATGCTCGATGAGGGTGTGTACCTGGCACCGAGTGCCTTCGAGGCCGGCTTTGTCTCCAGTGCGCATAGCGATGCCGATATCGAGGCAACGATTGACGCGGCGGCGAGAGTATTGGCTAAACTATAATTTGAACAACATCGATTGCGGGGAGCCAGTCCATGAAACCGATTCTTATTGTTGAATTCACGGCGAAGTATGATGATGAAGAGATTAAAGAAGAAAGTATTCCTTTGCACAGTCCGGAAGAGTTGTTCGCCTTCGTCGCACCCGGCGGTGGCTGTGAAACGATCCCCTCCGAGGTAGACGAGATCCGCATGGTGTTTCTACCACCGGAACACGCGAATACCCACAACCCCGTTGCCGATATGCCAACGACCCTGCAAATCGGTATTGTCTTTTTCAATGGCCCACTGGCAGAGATCTCGCAAGTCGCGGAACAGCTAATCGACAAGGCCGGCCGCGGTGAGCTCTCGGCATCGTTCCAGTCCGTGCTCGGCGCGCGCCATTAATTCATGGCCAGCTGACCAGGGGAAACACAAATAGCTGGCTTGCCTACCGCCCGGCTGACAAATTGTTTTCCATATGAATAAGCACGGCGCTGATCAACAACGCCGTCACCAGCAGCGTGCCTGCGACCGCCAGGTTTTGTAGCAAGTCCGGCGCGAACAGCAACATCAAGCCCAGTGTTGCCATCATGACCCCGGAGACCAGTTTCAGGCGTCGCCCCTCATTCTCCTGCAATTTGCGCCCGCCCATACCCCAGGCAAACAACAACACGATCGTCAGCAATGGCAGGATATACACCATGTTGTACAGCACCAGGTAGGCGTAGTACTGCCACTCCGGCAATTCCACGAGTGTCAGGATGCGCGTGTATACCATCGGGAAACCGGCTGTGCACAAAAACTCGTACAGGTTGGCAAACAGCGCCAGTCCAACCGTGGCCAGCAACAGTGTACTCAGTGAGTCGGCCCGCAACAGCCTGCGCGCGCGTTGATACAGCGCCGGTTTCGCCGCGTCGGAAATCGTCAGGGAAATGCCGCGCCGGAACCAGATAAAGTCCTTGATATTAATCGCGCCAATCACGATCGCCACCAGACCGGCGACAAGGGTGATTACATGCAACTGGCCAATCACGCGAAACAGGTTCAGCCACGCGCTCATGAACAGGAAGTACATGAGGCCAGAGAAAAACACGAACACCCCGCCGACGATGAACATACGCCGCCGGCTGCCGGTGTGCAGCATCAGGCTGAGCAGGAACATGAGGACAAAAAAGGCACAGGGATTGAAGGCATCCACGGCGGCGATCAGCAAGGTTATCACCGGCAAGCCATCTACCTCGCCTGTGCTCACCGGGCCAAACAACGGCAAATCAATCGTGACATGCCGTGCCGGCGGCGGTTTGAATCCCTGCAGTTTGCCATGCTCGGCAAGGTACTGGCGACAGCCGGAAAGTGTTCGTTCGATCTGCCCGGGCGTCAGCTTCTCGCTATAGCCGGTCTGCATGCTATTGCAGAACAGGAAAGCCGGTACCGACTGCGCGGTCTGGCCAAGCGCACTTGCCATGTGCTGGTAGCGGGCGACATTGTCATGTTCACCGACCAGCTGCAACGAATGCAGTTCGATATCCCCGTTGTTGGCGGCGAGTTGCTCGATATAAGGCAGGGCTTCGAGGCAATGCGGGCACTTGTACGACCAGAAGAAATACACCTGGATAACTGCTCTGCCCTGTTCATCCTGCGCAAGCCAGGTTGATTCCGGCAGGCCCTGCTGCGCTCCAGCCAGTCCCGGTAGATGGCACAACAACACAAGCAACGGTATCAGGTGTCGCATGAACACAACATGCCTCGTAGCATACATTGTTTACTATGGAGTCACCCACGGGTGATTATACTGACATCATACAGCTATGGGCTGGCAATGGGGATTGCCCGAGGGAGATTTCTTCACGTATGACGACAGGTCTGCAGAATATCCAGTTGCGGCTTATATACCGTTGTCTTGATGTCAAACATACCAAGAATGCTGTGGAATATATAATCATGCGAGTATGCAGCATGCTTATGCTTTTCCAGGCATTCAGTACTCACGTTGTTTGCCGCATAAAAACCCTTTGAGGCCCACAGCACCATCGGCACATGTGTCTGTTCCTGCGGCGCGAACATATAGGGAAAGCCGTGCAGGTATATACCGTTCTCACCGAGTGACTCGCCGTGATCTGATACGTACAGCATCGCCACCTCGTGCTCCTGTGCATTGTCCTGCAACAATTTTATTGCTTTTGCCAGGACATGGTCGGTATACAAAACAGAATTGTCATATGCATTGATGATTTCCTGTCGTGAACAATTCTGCACATTCTCCTTGCTGCATTCCGGCAGGAATTTTTTATACCCCCCGGGTGATCGCTTGTAATAGGCCGGGCCGTGACTGCCCATCTGGTGCAGGACGATAAATTTGTCTCCCGGGTTTCGTTCAATGTAATTCTGCAAATGACCTAACAACGCCTCGTCAAAGCATCCTTCGTTATTACAATTATTGGCATCGTGCAGTTCATTATATCGTTGCGTGAGAACACGGTCACAAACACCTTTACAACCCGAGTTATTGTCACGCCAGAATAACTGCACCCCTGACTTGTGCAGGATATCCAGCACATTTTCATAGTCGCCGGCCGTTTCCGGTGAATAGTCTGAACGTGGCAGGTGGGAAAAGATGCACGGTACCGATTCGGCGGTTGCCGTGCCGCAGGATGTCACATTCGAATAATTGATGACATCGAGTTGTTCCAGTTCGGGGTTGGTATGGCGCGTATAGCCGTTCAGGGAAAACTCGGCAGCCCGCGCGGTTTCCCCCAGCACGAGGATCACGACTCGCCCGCCGGCCCGTGACGGGCCGGCAGTTCGCCCGCGCACTGCATCATCGGCGATGCTCTTCAATCGTTGCGGTTTCGCCAGGCTGGATTTGTGCAGGAATTTCATGGACGCATAGATCGGGTACACGGGATTGAGCAACATGCGTAGCTCGCGGTGCTGTCGCAGCACGAGTGACAAATCCTTGTATTCGGCAGCCACCGCGCCACCGGCCAGCAGCAGGCTCGACACCATCACCAGCAGGCGCAGGCCGATCTCCCGCTGCACAGGCTGGTAACGAAAATTGATTTTGAGCAGGATGATTGCCGGCAGGAGTCCGTATAACAGCAGATGCAGAAGAAAAC
>JASFJH010000200.1:0-4391 GCA_050122215.1 Granulosicoccaceae bacterium
TCTGATAACAGGGGAGGCGTGCGCAGGCATGGATTCATTGCGCCTGATTCTGCTCGGCATTGGTATTGTCGTTATCCTGTTCATATATGTGTATGAACGCATGCGTCGGCGTGGTGCCGATAGCCGTTATGCGCGGTTTGGCGGCAGTAACGACAAGGACTTTGTGCCGCGCCCTGGTAGTGGCGCCGCCCGGCCGGCATTTGAAGAGATCGACGATGATCTGCCGGACGACTTCGATGATGAACCCGCTGTCACGCAGCCATCCGGCCCGCGTTGCAACGAATCCCTGCGTGATATTACCGATGAACTCGAGCAACTCGAGGGGATCATTGCCGAGCGCGATGAGCAGGTAGACCGGATCGAAATGGGCGATCTCGATGTGGCCAGCGGTGAGGATGAAGCGTCCACCACGGGCAAAGAGCCTGACATGGTTATTATGATCAACCTGTTCGCCACCGATGGCCGGGTATTCAGTGGTGTCGATATCCTCGATGCGGCCCGCCGGCTTGATCTCGTGTTCAATGATATGCAGTTTTTCCAGCGTAACGACGAGCACGGCAATGCACTGTTCACCATGGCCAGTGCGATCAATCCCGGTACCTTCGAGCTTGCCGAGATGGAAGACTTTACAACGCGGGGGCTCGCCTTCTTTATGACTCTGCCATCCGGCGCCGATCCGCTCGAACAGTTCGATGTCATGCTCACCACGGCACGCGAGATGGAGGGCGTGTTGCATGGCCAGTTATATGATGACCGTCGCAGTGTCCTGACCCGCCAGGGTATCGATGCGTTGCGCGGCAGCATCACCGACTACAAGCTCAAGTCCTTGCGCGAAGCCAATCAGGCCTGACGCCGTCGTACCTGTTTATGCCAGTCTCCGACAAGATAAAAAAGCGGGTAGCCAGGCTGCGCGAGCAGATCAATCACCACAACTACCTCTACTACGTACTGGATAACCCCGAGATCCCGGATGCCGAGTACGATCGCCTGCTGCGCGAGCTGGAACAACTCGAAGCCGAACACCCGGAACTGATCACGCCGGATTCGCCAACGCAACGCGTTGGTGCGAAACCGCTCAAGGCGTTTAACGAGGTCAGGCATGAAGTACCAATGCTGTCGCTCGGCAATGCCTTCTCGCAGGAGGAATTCACGGAGTTTGATCGCCGTTGCCGGGAAGGGCTCGGTGTCGACAAGATCGAGTATGTCGCCGAGCCGAAACTGGACGGCCTTGCCATCAGCCTCTTGTATGAAAACGGTATGCTCGTACGCGGCGCGACCCGCGGAGACGGCATGAGCGGTGAAGACGTCACCCAGAATGTGCGCACGATCAATGCCATCCCGTTAAAACTCACAGGCAAAAAGATCCCGAAACGCCTCGAAGTCCGCGGCGAGGTGTACTTGCCACTGGACGGTTTCAAGGCGCTCAATGAACGCCAGGCCGAACAGGGCCAGAAGCCCTTTGCCAACCCGCGCAATGCGGCGGCGGGGTCACTGCGCCAGCTTGATTCGAAGATCACCGCAAGCCGGCCACTCACCATGTATTGTTACGGCGTCGGCGTGGTGGAAGGCGCCAGCCTGCCGAACACGCATGCCGGGGTGATGGCGCAATTGAAAGACTGGGGCCTGCGCGTCTCGGACGAACCGGCCGTGGTGAAGGGCACTGACCAGTGCCTTGCCTATTACAATGACATCCTGCAACGCCGCGACAAGCTGCCCTACGAGATCGACGGGGTCGTGTTCAAGGTGAACCGGCGCGATCAACAGGACGAACTCGGTTTCGTGTCTCGCGCGCCGCGCTGGGCCATCGCCTGGAAGTTCCCGGCCCAGGAAGAGATGACCGTGCTCGAGGCCATCGATGTGCAGGTCGGGCGTACCGGCGCCCTGACGCCGGTGGCGCGTTTGCAGCCGGTCAGTGTCGGTGGCGTGACCGTGACCAATGCGACCCTGCACAACCAGGACGAGATCGAGCGCAAGGATGTGCGCGTCGGTGATACCGTGATCGTGCGTCGCGCCGGGGATGTCATCCCGGAAGTCGTCTCGGTTGTGAAGTCGAAGCGCAAGAAGGGTGCACGCAAGTTTAAAATGCCAAACACCTGCCCGGTGTGCGGTTCCGATGTGATCCGGCCGGAAGGCGAGGCCGTGGCGCGTTGCACGGGCGGCCTGTATTGCGCCGCACAGCGCAAGCAAAGCATCAAGCATTTCGCCTCGCGCCGCGCCATGGATATCGAGGGCCTCGGCGACAAGCTCGTCGATCAGCTCGTTGACAAGGAGATCGTCAATGATGTTGCCGATCTCTATACGCTCACGGTCAAGCAAATTGCGGGACTGGAACGCATGGGCGAGAAGTCGGCACACAATCTGGTTGATGCACTCGAGAAAAGCAAGGCCACGACCCTGCCGCGGTTTATTTTCGCGCTCGGTATCCGCGACGTTGGCGAGGCCACCGCGCGCAGCCTGGCCATGCATTTCGGCACGCTGGACAAGCTGCTCAAGGCGACAGTCGAGCAACTCGAGGACGTGCCTGATGTGGGACCGGTCGTCGCGCAGAGCATTCGCTCCTTCGATGAACAACGCCACAACCGCGACGTCATCAAGAAACTCATCAAGGCCGGGATACACTGGCAGGATATCGAAGTGGCCCCGGCGGGCGAACAGCCGCTCGAGGGTGTTACAATAGTCCTGACCGGGTCCCTGTCCGCGCCGCGTGATGAAGTAAAGGAACAGTTGCAGGCCCTCGGCGCGAAGGTTAGTGGCAGTGTATCGAAAAAGACCGGCTACGTGATCGCCGGCGCCGATGCCGGCTCAAAACTGGCGAAAGCCGAGCAACTCGGCATCCCCGTGCTCGACGAAGACGACCTGCAGAAAATCCTGCAAGGCGACCTGTCCGTGCTGGACTAGCAACAGCTTGCATCTGGCATCTGGCATGTGAACCTGAACGGGTTCCACCCCCTACAAGCCGATGTTTTGCCCCTGATCGCCCAGGTTTAAATGGATATTTACAATTTCTACCGCTTATTTATTTAAAGCTAAATATACATAATGAGGATTAAATGAAATTAACAGCAATATTTCCGTTTCTCGTCTGGTTCAAGCTGTCCACAAAGGAGAGCATCAAGGCAGATTTTCTGGCCGGCTTGACAGGGGCTGTTATCGTTCTGCCACAGGGCGTGGCATTTGCCACTATTGCCGGGTTACCACCGGAATATGGACTGTATACCGCAATGGTCACACCCATTATTGCGGCATTGTTTGGATCCTCTTTTCACCTCGTGTCAGGCCCCACAACAGCCATCTCAATTGTTGTTTTTTCCGCGGTGAGCCGTCATGCGGAAGTGGGAACCCCTGAATTTGTAAGCCTGGCGCTAACGCTTACCTTTCTTGCCGGCGTTTATCAGCTTGCATTTGGACTGGCGCGACTCGGCGCATTGGTGAACTTTGTTTCCCATACAGTGGTCATCGGTTTTACTGCTGGCGCGGCGATTTTAATTGCAACCAGTCAAATGAAAAGCATTACAGGCATACACATTCCAAAAGGTGAATCCTTTCTGCATACCTGGGGTGATCTGTTTCAGTCATGGGGGGATATTAATTACTACCTGGTTGCCATAGCATTGATCACCTTGATAACCGCTATTCTTGCAAAGAAGTACCTGCCAAAAGTACCGAATCTTCTGCTCGGAATGATCGTTGGTAGTGTTGTGGCCATGCTGTTTAAAAATTATACAGGTGACATCAAGCTGGTTGGGGAAATACCTGCACAATTACCACCGCTTTCTACACCGACGTTCTCCCTGACTACACTTAAGATGTTAGCACCGGAAGCATTCGCTGTTGCACTACTTGGTTTGATTGAAGCCGTATCGATCAGTCGCGCAATAGCAACAAAATCCAGCCAGAGAATTGACTCTAACCAGGAGTTTATTGGCCAGGGTATGTCGAATATGTTCGGCAGTTTTTTGTCAAGTTATGCGGGATCGGGTTCGTTCACTCGTTCTGGCATTAATTATGAGGCCGGTGCAAAGACGCCGCTTTCCGCTATTTTTGCCGCCGTCGCCTTGATGATAATCGTTCTGCTGATTGCACCACTGACTGCCTATCTTCCGCTTGCAGCGATGGGCGGCATTATCCTGCTCGTGGCGTATAACCTGATAGATTTTCACCATATCACCAAAATCCTGACATTCAGCAGACCGGAATCGGCCATTTTGTTGACGACGTTTCTGGCCACCTTGTTCCTTGAACTGGAATTTGCTATCTATCTCGGCGTGTTGTTATCACTGCTCCTGTTTTTGGCCAAAACATCAACGCCGAATATCACGACGCTATCCATTGATAGAACAGATGAAAATCAAAAGGGCAAGTTGATCAATATTAACAAGAAGCCGATCAAG
>JASFJH010000201.1:0-4377 GCA_050122215.1 Granulosicoccaceae bacterium
ACCGAGCGCACCGGCGGCTACCGCCTGCTCGACGTACTCCCTGTCATCAAACGCGGACAGGAACACCACCGGGATCTGGCAGGATTCGTTCAGGGTCTGCACCGTTTCCAGGCCGGACAGGCCGGGCATGCGCATATCGAGCAGCGCCAGGTCGTAGTCTTCGTGCTCACACAACTGCACCACTTCCTCGCCGCTTTCGACACCGGTCACCTCGTAACCGATATCGCGCAGGCCGGCGGTCAGTGTCGCCAGCACGAGGCTGTCATCGTCGGCGACGAGTAGCCGGGCGCCCTTGCTTATGTTCTCTGTTGTCATACTTCCTTCCTGATAACGGGTGAGCACAATTCCAGTACCGCGCGCATCCGGCCCTGCTGCGGGGCAATAGCCAGTTGCGCGCCTTTGCCCGGCAGCAGCGAGCGGATCAGTGACAGACCGGTACCCAGACCTGTGCCCGCGGCAAAATCAAAATCGGCCGGCAACGCGGCCGCCGTATTCTCAATGCTGATGGTCGCCGTACCGGCAGCCACACTGAGGCCAACCTGCACCTCGGCGCGGTCTGCATCAGCCGCATGCTTGACCGCGTTGGCCATGAGCTCGTTGAGGATCAGGGCAATGGCCACGGCGCGGTCATCACTGAGTATAGTCGCGTTTGGCGAATCGTCCTGTTGCGAACAGTCGATGCGCGCCCCGGTCATATCCTGCGTGGTGCGGCAGATCTGTTTCAACAGCTCCGGCAGTTCGACCTTGCTGCGGCTGTCGCGTGACTGCAGGCCGTACACCGTCGATACCGAATACAACTGGCCGACCGCCGCATCGATGATGCCGCGGATCGCCGGGCTCTTGCTGGTATGTTGCCGCAACAGGCCGACCACGCCCTGCAGGTGATTCTTGATGCGGTGATGCACCTCGCGCACCAGCGTATCACGCTGTGCCTGCTCGGCCTCGAGCCGTTGTTGTTCCGCCTGTTTGCGCTCGGTAATGTCACTGACCAGGCTGATCATTTCGGTCGCACCGGTGTCGCTGTTCTGTTCGAAGTTACCGCTTGCCTCGATCCAGTATGTCCCGCCGTGCGGCAAATGCAGGCGATGTTCATGCTGGTAGGGCTCGCCGCTGGCAAGACAATGTTCAATGGCCTCGCGCAACGCGTCACGGTCCGTTTCATCCACCAGCTGCATATAGGACTGCAAGGTGGCTGGCAAGGCATTGCCGAACAATTGCCCGGCGTTCGCCGACCAGCGCAATGCATCCGTATCGATACGCCACCGGCACATAAACACATCGCTGAAGTCGAGCGCCTGTTGCAGGTGTTCTGTCGCACTGAGCAGCTTTACTTCGGAGCGGCGTCGCTGCCGTTCGGCGCGGCGGATCAGCCGCACCATGATCCAGCCGACCAGGCCGATGGCGAGCATGATCGACAGGGTCTGCACGAGGATAAACCGCAACTGCTCGGAGTACAGGTTTTGCCGCGGCAGGGCGACCAGCCGCCAGCGCGTGCCCGGCACGTCTTCACTCGCACCAATACGCGCCAGGGTCGCGGCATCCAGCCGGGCGTCGCCTTCCAGTCCGGCGAAAGTCCGGGCGCCCTGCGTGGTGACTTCGACCAGTCCAGGCTGCTCGCTATGCAGCAACAACAGGCGGTGGCCGGCGGCTTCACTGATTTGCAGTGAACGTGCCAGCAGCTCCGGCTTGAAGCTGATGCGGATAATGCCGCGCACCCGGCTGCGTCCCCACATGCTCATGATGTCGAAGTGATAAATGCCCTTGTATTCATGAAGCGAGACATCGCTACGTGTGCCACTGTCGAGATACGCAACCATGTCGGCGAGACAGACAATGTCTGAATCCTTTTCACCGCTGTTGAAGCGCGGTACCGCATTTTCATCAGAGATTGTTATACCCAGGTATCCCGGGAACAGACCGGCCACCTTCTCCCGGATGTGGGCACTGATTTCCTCGCTGTCCGGGTAGGCCGCGAGAAAGTTGATGATTTCGTATTTTTCTTCGGCAAAGATCGCCACCTGGTTATGCAACTCATCGACAAGACGTGCGATTTCCTTCGCCTCGATGTGTACCGCGTTTTCCATGAGTTGTTGCTGGTGCGTGACGAAATCGTTGTACCGCATCACTGCCTGCGTCACGAGCAGGATGCCAATCAGCACGAGCATAATCAGCACGGCCTTCGAGGAATAATCAGGTGTGGTTTTTTTCATATGCAACAGCAACTCATGCGCCTGTTCACATCGCCACGTACACGAGGCTGCCAATATAGATCAACAACACGAGGAAACTTTCCCAGCCGATATTGGCAATGCCGTGCCGTTCCCGGTGTAACAGGCCCATGAGGAGGATACCGCTCATGAGCAGCGTCACCGCGAGCCAGAATTGTTCAAGGCTGGAGATCCCGGCGTAAATCGAGCCTTGCCGATAGGCGACATCCGAGACCGCGATAAACAGTGTATCAAAGGCGTTGCCGCCGATAATATCGCCGACCGCGAGCGTCAGTGCTCGCAGCCGGACCGCCGTGATAGCGATCACGAGTTCCGGCAGGGAGGTGGATACCGCGGTAAACACCCCGCCGACCAGTCCTTCCGACATACCGGTATCTTTTACAATCGACAGCCCGGTAACGGACAACACCCAGCCCGACGCGCCGACGATCATCGAACAGATAATGAACTTGACCCACAGCGACAGATTGAAGACGCGCTTTCGCGTGGGCCGGACCTCCTTCTCGAAGCGTGTATCACTGGTGCGGCGCGGCATCCACATCGGCATGCGGTGGGTTTTCGCCAGCAGGTTGATGCCATACACATAAGCGACCACGAGCACGAGGCTGAGGGGGTGCAGACCCAGGAGCTGCATATCAGGCACGGCAAACGCGACGAGGTGGATCGACAGCAACATGATCAGGAACGCGCCCATCATCAGGTTTTCCGCCGAGGCCGCGGCATGCTCGAGATTGACCTTGCGGTAAAAAATATCGGCCAGGGCGAGGAATGCGGTTTGTGCGGCGATGCCACCGAGCGCATTACTCACGGCCATTTCCGCATGCCCTAACGAGGCCGCCGTGACTGACGCGATAATACCGGACAGCGAGGTCGAGGCACCGATAAACAGCGCCCCCATAAGGGCTTCCCCCATGCCCGTATCGGCCGCGAGCTTGCGCGCGACATGGGTCATGAGCACACCAAACACGCCGATCAACGTGGCGGCACCAGCAAAGATCAGGATGCGCCAGGCAATGTGAATGGTATCGATATCAAAACCCATGCTTGTTGTTTCCGGTTCCTCGCAGCAATTACGTGACAGTCCAACGCAGCAATATGCATGTGCTTGCATTGAACATCTCTGCTAACCTTATATCCCGGTTTTCAGGGACTGTCTAACTCATCATGCAATACAAGGACCTGCGCGACTTCATCGCGCAACTCGAAGCGCGCGGCGAACTCAGGCGCATCACGCAGGAGATCGATCCGTATCTCGAGATGACCGAGATCTGCGATCGCACGCTGCGTGCCGGCGGCCCGGCGCTGTTGTTTGAAAACCCGAAAGGTGCGGACATCCCCGTGCTCGGCAACCTGTTCGGCACGCCGCAGCGCGTCGCGCTCGGCATGGGTGCCGAATCGGTCAGCGCACTGCGCGAGATCGGCACACTGCTCGCGCAACTGAAAGAACCCGAACCGCCGAAGGGCATGAAAGACGCCTGGCAGAAACTGCCCGTCTTCAAGCAGGTGCTGAACATGGCGCCGAAGGTCGTGAAAAAGGCCGCCTGCCAGGCACACGTTATCGAGGGTGATGACGTCGATCTCGGCCGGCTGCCGATCCAGACCTGCTGGCCCGGCGATGCCGGGCCGCTCATCACGTGGGGGCTCGTCGTGACGAAGGGCCCGGACAAGCCGCGCCAGAACCTCGGCATCTACCGCCAGCAGGTGATCGGCAAGAACCGCGTCATCATGCGCTGGCTGGCACACCGCGGCGGCGCGCTCGACCTGCGCGACTGGCAGCAGCAACACCCCGGCGAGCCGTTCCCGATCGCCGTCGCGCTCGGCGCCGACCCGGCCACCATCCTCGGCGCGGTCACGCCCGTGCCGGACACGTTGTCCGAGTATGCCTTTGCCGGCCTGCTGCGCGGCAGCAAGACCGAGGTCGTGCAGTGTCTCGGCTCCGGGTTGCAGGTGCCGGCCTCGGCCGAGTTCGTGCTCGAGGGCCACATCCACCCCGACGACATGGCCGACGAGGGGCCGTTTGGCGATCACACGGGCTATTACAACGAGGTCGAGCGTTTCCCCGTGTTCACCATCGACCGCATCACGCACCGCGAGCAACCGATCTACCACAGCACCTACACGGGCCGGCCGCCCGACGAACCGGCCGTGC
>JASFJH010000202.1:0-4342 GCA_050122215.1 Granulosicoccaceae bacterium
GCTCTGCGACTTCCTGGGTGCCGGTGCGGTAAAACACGCCCTGTACCCGGCCGCTGACTAGGCAGCGCATACACTCGCTCATGGCGTGACAATGGTGGCAGGGATACCGCTGCGTAACAGCTCGCTACTGTCGAATTCGACCGCCAGCAGATAGCGGCCACTCGTGTCTGCCTCGACGCCGGCGTGCAACACCTTGCCGCTGTAGGTTTTACCGTCAACACGTACTTCCACCGTTTCTCCGGCACGGCGCGCGGCAATGCTGGTGGCATTGAGCGCCGCATGCGCCCGGTAATGGCCGGTCATCGCCATGCTTATCATCGGCACGTTTTGCAGGCGGGTGACAACGGTTTCCGCCGCCGTCACATGCGTGGCGAGCACGATGCCGTCAAATGGCGCACGGATCACGCTGTCGGCCAGCGCCTGGCGCGCATCGGCGAGCTCGGCCTGTGCCGCACTGTGATGGGCCTTGGCCGTTTTATAGGCGATCTCGGCCAGCTTCAGATCGTGATCGGCCAGTACGGTACGCTCATACAGTTCCTGGGCACGCTCAAATTCACGCTCGGCTTCGGCCAGTGCATAGCGCGTCGATTCTTCCGCGGCCCGCGCCTTTTGCACGCGCGTGTTGAAATTGGCCGGAACGAGTCGCAACAACACCTGGCCTTTTTTTACCTGGGCACCCGGGCTGATCAGCACCTCGTCAACCACACCGGAAACGGGGGTACTCAGCGTGACACGTTTGGCCCAGGCGATATGTGCCTCGTAGTCGGCCGCCAGCACGGCGGCCGGGGCGGTCAGTGCAAATAACAGATATGCGAACAGGCTCTTTTTCATGAGCATCACCTGTCGGTTGTGGTTTGTGTTTGTTGTGCTGCTGACGTGTCGAACACGGTTTTGCCCAGCAACGCATCCAGCCTGGCCCAGGCCAGCGCGAGTTGAAATTCGGTTTGCGCGGCAAACAATTCGGCCTTCGCGATCTCGATCATCGCATCACCGAGGGTCGCCTGCTTTTCCAGTTCGTACTCGGAGCGGCGCAAATCCAGGTTCAGTTCACTCCAGTTGCGCTGCGCCCTGACCTGGTCGAGTTGTGCGCGCAGGGTGCGGATCTCGAGAACCGTATCGAGCACACTGCCCTGCACGGCCGTCTCGGCCGCGGTCAGTTCAGCACGCGCCTTGCGCAATTCGGCACGGGAGCGGGCAACGGCTGCCTCACTACGGCCACCCGTAAATAACGGCACTTCGAGTTTCAGGCCAAGCCGCGCCTCGTCACGAGAACCAAACTTGCGATCATAATCGGCCACTTCAGCCTCGGCACTGAGCACCGGGCTGTCACCGGCACGCGCGGCAGCCACACTCGCCTGTGAGGACTCGACCCGGGCCTTTGCCGCGAGGATCACGGGGTTGTTTTGTATGGCCAGCCTTTGCAGTTCCTGGATATCTTCGGGTGCGTCGCGTTGCAGGATGGGTAACTCCGGTCGTACAACTTCGCCCGGCAGTTGAGCGGGACGGTTCAGGGCGATTGCCAGCCGCGCTCGCGTCGCCCGCTGGCGTGCCTCACTGCGATAGCGGTTCAGGCGTGCCTGCTGGTAGATATTTTCCAGTCGCAGCACTTCCACATCCGAGACCTGGCCGAGTTCATTACGGTCGCGCGCCTTGTCCATGCGCACGAAACGCGAGGCCATGTCCTCGTTATCACGCAGGAATTCGTGATCAGCGAGAATAACGTCGAAGAAACGCTGCATAACCTCGATACGTTGCGCATTGCGCGTGCCGATGAAGGAGGATTGCCGGGCACGGTAGAGGGCATCGGCGGCAGTAGATTGCGCCTCACTGCGACCGAAGTCATACAAAGGCTTGCTCGCCAGCAGCGCGATTGAACTGTCGCCATGACTCTGATCCGGCGCGATATCATTCGGCTCGACGGTCTGCAGCCGGCCGATGACGCGCACATCCAGCCCGGTCTCAGCCTGGGCCGCAAGTTGCCCGGCCTCCGCACGCTCGATATCGGCACGGGCGCGTTCCAGTTCCGGGTGCCGGCTTTGTTCGAGTATCGCCAGTGCCTGCCCCAGGGTCAGGCGTTCGGGCATGGCGATTGGCTGCGAGTCTTCTGCTGCCTGCAGACCGGAGACAAGCATTCCCAGCATGGCAGCAGCACACAGGCGATTTTTCAGGTTCAATAACAAACGACAACCTACTGTGATTATTCTTTGTCTTGTTGCGCGCGCTTGTACTTTGTGAAGCGTTGTTCCTTGTACGCACCCTCGACGATATAGCGCCCCAATATCATAAACTCTCTCACGCCCGCGGTCTTGCCGATATGCCGGTGGATGCGTTTGCCCTCGAGATCATAAAACGCGAACACAGGCGTGGCGCGTACACGGTTTTTCTTGAAGGCAAAATCTTTCATCTTCATGGTGTTGCCTTCAAAATCAGTGATCTCGACATCACCCTCAATATCCACCGGGAAAATCTTGAAGTGCTTGCGGTAATACTCCTGCACCTCAGGCTGGTTCAGCACCGTGTTCTTCATGTAGTGACAGTACGGGCACTCGTCCATTTCGAAGAACAACAGGATGGCCTGCTTGCCTTCCTCTTTCGCGACGTTCAGTTCTTCACCATAGTCGCCGAAGCTTTCCTCGAAAAAGAACTTGTACGGATCGCGTGGCGCTTCTGCAGCGGCCAATGCAACTTGTGCAACGAGAAACAGCAAAACTACAACAAAATTACGTCGAATCATTCTCTACCCACCTGAACCAGACTGTAACACCATGATTAATGTTATATACCGTGACGCGCCATCCTGCCAGTTTATTCCGCTGCTATTGCTCGGCGATGAACTGTTCAATCTGCTCCCGGGTCAGCGGGCCGATATTACGTGCCACAGCCTCGCCTTTCGGCGAAATAATATACGTGGTCGGCAAGGCCGGCACCGGGCCGATCAACTGCCGGTAATCCTTGTCACCGTACAGCACCGGGTAACTGATGAGGTACGACTCGGAGAAAGTGCGCAACCGCTCCACTGCCAGATCCTCGGTATTCACGCCCAGTACCACGGCATCCTTGTCCTTGTGATCGTCGTGAAAATCGACCAGGTCCGGGATCTCCTCGAGACACGGCGGGCACCAGGTCGCCCAGTAATTGACTACCACCCACTTGCCGCGGTAATCCGACAGCTTGTAGGTCTTGCCATCAATACCGGGCAATACAATTTCCGATACAACAATATCCGACTCGGCAGCGCGCAACGACGGCGCCGAAGCCAGCAATACCAGTAATATCAATGTGCTGAGAGCCTTGTACATTCAATTTCAACCCGAAATTTGCATATCTTTTTGTTCAGACCCGCCGTCAGACCTGCAGTTCCCGGCCCGGCTGTGGGATAATCCTGCCTTTATGCAAGTTAACCAGAGGCTAACGAGAGTCCAGTATGGCCAGCGATTCTAGCAAGTTCCGCATCGAGAAAGACAGTCTTGGTGAGCTCGAAGTACCCGCCGAGGCCTGGTATGGCATCCAGACCCTGCGTGGCGTGGAGAATTTCCCCATCAGCGGCCGCGCCCCGGACCCGGATTTCGTCCGCGCCCATGTCCGCATCAAGCGTGCCGCGGCCGTGGCCAACTGCCAGCCCGGCTGGTTGTCCGAGGAACAACGTGATGCGATTGTCACGGCCTGTGACCGCATCCTGGGCGGCGAATTCCTCGATCAGTTCGTGATTGACCGCTTCCAGGCCGGCGCCGGCACGAGTCATAACATGAACTCGAACGAGGTCGTGGCCAACCTTGCCAATGTCGCGCTGGGTGGCGAGAAGGGCCGCTATGACAGGGTCAACCCGAATGACCACGTCAACATGGGCCAGAGCACCAATGACACGATCCCGACTGCGATCCGCCTGACCGCACTGGCCAAGCTGCCGGCCCTGCTCGAGGCCATCGAGCGCATGGCCGCGGAATTTGCCCGGCTCGGCGAGCAGGAACGCGACACCGTAAAAAGCGGCCGCACCCACTTGCAGGATGCCGTGCCCACGACAATGGGCCGCGAGTTCAATGCCTGGGCCTGGACCCTGCGCCGTACCGCGAAAACTATCGAGGCCTGCCGCGATCCGCTATGCGAGATTGGGCTGGGCGGCTCCGCCGCCGGTACCGGTCTGAATACTTCGCCGGGCTATATCGAGAATGTCGCGAAGGAACTGGCGCGGCTCACCGGCGAGCATATCCGCCCGGCGGGGGACATCGCCGCGCAGATGCAGTCGATGAACGATATCCAGAACCTGTCGGCGGCGATCCGCGGCCTCGCACTCGAACTGACCCGGATCAGCAATGACCTGCGCCTGCTCGCCTCCGGTCCACGC
>JASFJH010000203.1:0-4340 GCA_050122215.1 Granulosicoccaceae bacterium
AATCTGATCGGCAACCAGGCGGCACTTCTGTGCAGCGATGTTAGCGTTGTTGTGTTTGGCGTTAACCTGCATCTCAAGCTACTCCGCTTACCGGGACTTCTTGTCCGCAACATGGCCCTTGTAGGTACGAGTCGGAACGAACTCACCCAGCTTGTGGCCAACCATGTTTTCAGTGATGAGAACCGGCACGTGCTGACGGCCGTTATGTACAGCAAGCGTCAATCCGAGCATGTCCGGGATCACCATGGAACGACGCGACCATGTTTTGATTGGACGCTTGTCATTGGTTTCCCGCGCAGCCTGTACCTTCTTTTCCAGGTGCAGGTCAACAAATGGGCCTTTTTTGATAGAACGTGGCACGATTCTGATCCTCTATTCTTTACTTTGCGTTCCGACGACGGACAATCATCGTGTCGGTACGCTTGTTCTTGCGGGTCTTGTAACCCTTGGTTGGTACACCCCACGGGGTGACCGGATGACGGCCACCCGAGGTACGGCCCTCACCACCACCATGCGGGTGGTCAACCGGGTTCATAACAACACCGCGGACAGTCGGGCGAACACCACGCCAGCGTTTCGCACCGGCCTTGCCGAGCTTGCGCAGGTTATGTTCAGACAGGCCGACTTCACCAATCGTCGCGCGGCACTCAACGTGTACCTTGCGCGTTTCGCCAGAACGAAGACGCAGTGTCGCGTACTGGCCTTCACGGGCAACAAGCTGGACTGAAGTACCGGCACTGCGTGCCATCTGGGCACCCTTGCCCGCCTTCAGTTCAACACAGTGAACCGTGGTACCCACCGGTATGTTACGCAGCGGCAGGCAGCTGCCTGGTTTGATAGGCGCATCCGTACCAGACTGTATGGGATCGCCGACCTTAACATTCCTCGGTGCAATGATGTAACGGCGCTCGCCATCCGCATACAGCACGAGTGCAATGTGCGCAGTACGGTTCGGGTCATATTCAATGCGTTCAACCTTGGCCGGAACACCGTCCTTGTTGCGCTTGAAGTCGATGACACGATAGTGCTGCTTGTGACCGCCACCGCGATGGCGCACAGTAATGCGACCAGCATTGTTGCGACCCGCACTTTTTGATTTGGTCTCAACCAACGGTGCATACGGCGCACCCTTGTGCAGTTCAGGTGTTTTGACCTGAACGACAAAGCGACGGCCAGCTGATGTCGGTTTTGCTTTAACAACGATTGCCATGATCTTGCCCTTAGTCTTTACTCAGCGCCGAGAAAGTCGATGTCCTGACCCGGTTTCAGGCTGACAACAGCCTTCTTCCAGTTCGGACGCTTACCCGGGTTACGCAGGAATTTCATCTTGCCGCGGACATTCATGGTGCGGACTTTGTCCACTTCCACCTTGAACAGCAATTCCACGGCTTTCTTGATTTCGAGCTTGGATGCATCCTCGGCGACCTTGAAAATAACCTGATTGTCGACATCTGCCGACATCGTGCTCTTTTCAGAAATATGCGGTGCCAGCAGCACTTTCATGAGTTTTTCCTGGTTCATGACAGCTGCTCCTCAATCTTTTTCACGGCACCCGAGGTCATCAGGACCTTTTCGTATTTCATCAGGTTGACCGGGTTAACCGCCTGCACATCAATCGCGTCAACGTGCGGAATGTTACGCACGGAGTAGTACAGGTTCTCACTCAATTCTTCGGTCACGATCAGTGCATTTTCCAGACCGAGCTTGCCGAGGGTCTCAGCCATGACCCTGGTCTTCTTGTCGTCGGCATCAAACTTGTCGACGACAACCAGACGCTCCTGGCGAACCAGCTCGGACAGAATGTTCTTCAGTGCACCGCTGTACATCTTGCGGTTCACCTTCTGCGACCAGTCCTGCGGCTTGGCAGCAAAGGTCTTACCGCCGGTGCGCCACAGCGGGCTGCGAATGGTACCGGCACGCGCACGACCTGTTCCTTTCTGGCCGAACGGCTTGGCACCGCCGCCACTGACCGCGCTGCGATTCTTCTGCGCCTTGGTACCGGCACGCGCACCCGCCATGTAAGCGGTTACAACCTGATGAACCAGCGATTCGTTGAATTCGCGACCGAACACGTCATCAGAGACATCAACGCTCTTTGACGAGGCCTTGCCGGTTGCGGTAGTCATATTCAGTTCCACGACACTAATCCTCAGCTACGCGCCTTGACGGAAGGACGCACCATGACGTCACCGTTCTTGGCACCCGGTACAGAACCCTTGATCAACAACAGGTTGTTGTCGGCATCGACACGCACAACTTCGAGAGTCTGCTGCGTGGTGCGAACATTACCCATGTGACCAGCCATTTTCTTGCCCTTGAATACACGACCCGGGGTCTGGTTCTGACCAATAGAACCCGGTGCACGATGCGAAAGCGAGTTACCGTGCGTGGCATCCTGCATATGGAAGTTGTGACGTTTTACCGTGCCGGCAAAACCCTTACCAATACTCGTGCCTGTCACATCTACCATTTGACCTGCTTCAAAGATGTCGGCCTTGATTTCGCCACCGGCGGCCAGGTCTTCCCCCTCGCCTTCAGCAAGACGGAATTCCCACACACCGCGGCCGGCTTCCACGCCTGCCTTGGCAAAGTGTCCTGCCATCGCCTTGGTTACACGTGATGCACGACGTGCACCCGTCGTCACCTGCACGGCGCGATAACCATCATTGTCATCCGTCTTCACCTGGGTGATACGGTTAGGGTCGACTTCAATTACGGTCACGGGTACGGAAGCGCCGTCTTCAGTGAAGACACGTGTCATTCCTACCTTACGACCAATCACACCAATAGACATGAGTCTGTCCCGTCCAGTTAATTCAGTTTGATCTGCACATCAACGCCAGCGGCCAGATCCAGCTTCATCAGCGCATCTACCGTCTTGTCCGTTGGATCAACAATATCCATAAGACGCTTGTGAGTACGAATTTCGTACTGATCACGGGCATCCTTGTTTACGTGCGGAGAAATCAGCACGGTATAACGCTCTTTGCGCGTCGGCAGCGGGATAGGCCCGCGCACCTGGGCGCCTGTGCGTTTCGCCGTTTCGACGATTTCACGCGCAGACTGATCGATCAACCGATGATCAAATGCCTTCAGTCGAATGCGAATGCGCTGACTGACTGTTGCTGCTGCCTTTGCCATGCGTTTTTACTCAATTACTCGATGATTTTGGATACAACACCGGCGCCAACCGTGCGGCCACCTTCACGAATCGCGAAGCGCAGGCCATCTTCCATTGCAATCGGCGCAATCAGTGACACGGTCATCTTCACGTTGTCACCCGGCATTACCATTTCAACACCTTCCGGCAGTTCACACGCACCTGTTACGTCGGTGGTACGGAAGTAAAACTGCGGACGGTATCCATTGAAGAACGGTGTATGACGACCGCCTTCATCCTTGCCCAGTACGTACACTTCGCATTCAAACTTCGTGTGCGGCTTGATTGAACCCGGCTTGCACAGTACCTGGCCACGCTCAACTTCTTCGCGCTTCGTACCACGAAGCAACACACCAACGTTGTCGCCCGCCTGACCCTGGTCAAGCAGCTTGCGGAACATTTCCACACCCGTACACGTCGTCTTCTGCGTGTCCTTGATACCCACGATTTCGATTTCTTCGCCAACCTTGATAATGCCGCGCTCAATACGCCCCGTTACCACGGTGCCGCGACCGGAAATCGAGAATACGTCTTCCACCGGCATCAGGAAGTCACCGTCAATCGCACGCTCCGGCTCCGGAATGTATTCGTCCATCGCCTTCACCAGTTCAAGAATTGCCGGCGCACCAATCGGAGAGGTATCACCTTCCAGCGCCTTCAATGCCGAACCCTTGATGATCGGCGTGTCGTCGCCCGGAAAGTCATAGCTGTCCAGCAGCTCGCGCACTTCCATTTCCACCAGCTCAATCAGCTCTTCGTCATCTACCATGTCCGCCTTGTTCAGGAACACAACGATGTACGGTACACCGACCTGGCGTGACAGCAGAATGTGCTCGCGCGTCTGCGGCATGGGACCGTCCGCGGCTGATACCACCAGGATCGCTCCGTCCATCTGCGCCGCACCCGTGATCATGTTCTTCACATAATCCGCGTGTCCAGGGCAGTCAACATGCGCGTAGTGGCGCGTGTCTGATTCGTACTCAACATGCGAGGTCGCAATCGTGATACCGCGCTCCTTTTCTTCCGGCGCGTTATCGATTTCATCAAACGCCTTCGCCGTACCACCCATGGCTTCCGCCATGACCTTGGTGATCGCTGCCGTCAGCGTGGTCTTGCCATGGTCAACGTGACCAATCGTGCCTACGTTGACGTGCGGTTTGGTGCGTTCAAATTTTTCCTT
>JASFJH010000204.1:0-4338 GCA_050122215.1 Granulosicoccaceae bacterium
GCCACCTGGATGTATGAGTCAGCCAGAATCAATCAATACCTGCAGGAACGATACGGAAGGTAAAGGACATCAGTAAAAAGGCTCCCGGGGAACGGGAACAAAGGGTTTTGCTCCCTTTCATTCCTGTGTCCGGGCCTCTGCCGCCAGGGCATCTAGGGTGGGCCCATGCAAGCGGTATATGTCCCACTCTCCCTTGGCGGTGGCACCGATGGCCTCGTAGAAGGCCGCTGCACCTTCGTCGGCAGCCAGTACCCACCATTCCAGCCGACTGCAGCCCCGTTGGCGCGTCAGTTCGGCCAGATAGGCAAGCAGGAAGCGGCCGATGCCGCCTCCCCGCCACTCGGAACGCACGTAGAGATCTTCGAGGTGAATACCGCAGCGTCCCCGGAAGGTGGAATAGTTATCATAGAAAAGCGCGAAGCCGGCCGGCTCGCCGTCGGCATAGGCGATGACCACCTCGGCCTTGGGTCGATGGCCGAACAGCGCCTTGTGCAGGTCATCCTCGGTTGCTACCACCTCATGGGCCAATTCCAGGTGGTCGGCCAAGGCCTCGATCATCTCGTGGATCACAGGGATGTCCGCCTCGGTGGCGGATTCAATACGCATATCTGGAGAATCACTCATAGGGGTCATCCTGTCAGTACTCGTTATCCGGAGCTAACACTACCCCTGATCATAGGACAGCGGAAAAACCGGGGAAACATCAGTGTTGTAAGATTTCTGATATTGGACAAATCTGTGCTGTCACCCTGCTCCATAAATAATATCACTTGGCCGACAACCGGTTTATCCGCTAGGCTTGATGCTATCTGATTGGCAAGGCAAAGCAACTTGCGTCCCGCGCAAAGGAGGCTAGCATGAAGATGACTATTGAAATGCCGTTCGTTGAAAGCTGTACGATCAGCGAGTGTGGCTATAACAAGGATGACAAGTGTCATGCCCGCGCCATCACCATCGGCGACGGCATCCATCCCGGCTGCGACACGTCATTTCTCGGCGCCCCCTCCCGCACCCATGCCAACACCGTGGCCGGCGTCGGGGCCTGCAAGGTGACCGCTTGCAGCTTCAACAATGATCTGGAATGCAGCGCCGACAGTATCACCGTCAGCATGCAGGAGAACAACATCCAGTGCATGACGTACGAGGCTGGCTAAAATAAAAAAGGGGCGGTGACAAACGATCAGATTCGCTTATGTCACCGCCCCTTGTTACTGGCTGGTAATTGTCAGAGCATACTCTCGGCCTTTTCGAGCGCCTCATCAAGTGAACGTGCAAAGCGTACCTGACCGGGTTTTGACCTGATGCCCGCACGTCGCAATTTCAGTAGCATCCGCGGTTTTAAATTATTTATCACCAGCCCGACTTTATTGGCGAGCAGGTCTTTCGCGATTGACTCCATCGCCACCAGCGCAGTCATGTCAATCATGTTGACTTCTGTCATGTCCAGCACCACGACCCTGACTTCCGGTGAAATGCTGGTTATGTTACGCATCGCCTTTTGCGCAGAACCGAAAAACAGCGGACCGTTAATATCATAAATAACGATTTTCTTGCCCAGCTCCGCTGCGATCTCATGTTCGGACTCGGTCATTTTGCCTTCAAACAGGGTAATACTCCGGCGCACAAACAGCACTGCGGCCAGCACCATGCCGACCGACACAGCAATCGTCATATCAAACAGTACAGTGAGCGAAAAACAAATCAGCAGCGTGACGACATCATCTCTCGGGGCAATTCGTATGACACGAATAAAATGCCCGGCTTCACTCATGTTCCAGGCGACTATGAGTAACAGTGCTGCCAACGAGGCCATCGGGATATAGGCCAGCAGCGGGGCAAGAAACAGTATGGCCAGCAATATAAACAGACCATGCACGACGGATGACAGCGGCGACGAGCCGCCGGCGCGGATACTTGCCGCCGTGCGGGCAATCGCGGCCGTGGCCGGAATACCACCGAAAAACGGAATGATGATATTGCCGATACCCTGGCCGATGAGTTCATCATTGGAGTAGTGTTTTTTCCCGGACATGCCATCGGCAACCACCGCACAGAGCAAGGATTCAATTGCTCCCAGCGCCGCGATCGTAATTGCCGAAGCAAGCAACACACTCAGCAGATCGAAACTGAAACCGATCGGCTTGCCCGTGCTGTCCGGCAGGTTCCACGGCCATTCGAATGCCGGCAACATGGGCGGAATACCGCTACCCAGAATGCCGTCGATTTCATAATGGAAACGGCTGCCAATTGTGGCTATCGTCAAATCCGGATCGAGATGATTGATGAGAAAGGCCACGAACGAGCCGAGCAAGAGCGCGACCAGGTGACCCGGTATGCGCGACTTCAGCCGGGGCCAGACAATCAGCACCACCAGGGTGATGGCAGCGACGAGGAATTCCGGCAGACGGGCGGAGGGTAGTGACTGAAAAATCGTCACCAGCTTATCGAGATAATGGCCCTCCAGCGACTCGATCTCCAGGCCAAAAAAATCCTTGATTTGCAGCGTGGCAATGACCACACCGATGCCGGAGGTGAAACCCACGATGACCGGATAGGGCACAATCTCGATAAACCGCCCCAGCCGGAGCACCCCCATCAGCACCAGAATGATGCCCGCCAGAAAGCCGCTGATCAGCAGGCCGCCCATCCCGTACTGTTGCGTGATCGGCAGCAGCACGACCACGAACGCCGCGGTCGGCCCGGAAATATTGACCTTCGAACCACCCGTCAGCGCGATAATAATGCCGGCGAATATCGCCGTATACAGACCATGCTGCGGTGCAACCCCGACCGCGATGGCCAGGGCCATCGACAGCGGCAGCGCAATAATCCCGACTGTAACGCCCGCCAGAATGTTTGCCCGAAAACTGGCCGGCGTACACTCTTTTTGAAATGCTTCTATTGCTGCCCTGAACATATGAAGAGTGCCTGGTCTCTACCTGTATCAATCCTGTTAGCCATTGATCGAGCTGTAATTTAATCATTATAACACTCCGATCGGCGCCGGGAGGACTGGTTTGTTGGAGGGCAATGTCTCCTCGCACCCGGCCCTTGTCAGCCAACCAGATACGTTTGAAGCCGTATGGGATAACGACGCGCTTGATTGCGAAGGTAATTATCGACATTTAATCGAGCTCGCGCCTACTGTTCTGTTTAATGATTTATTATTCAATTTATTCCAGGTATACAACTCTAGAAATATTTTTTAGAAGCAGCCCTCTATGCTTTTTCGCTTCCATTCTTGCCTCGTAAAACTGTTGCCTGCTCTTTCTCGGGAAAATCGGCGTTCCTTCACCACCGTCTATCCTGACATCTCTAACTGCATCATATATTCGGAATAATTTTTCGATCGTCTTCATATAGTCATCCAGTGACGAGATGACATTGGGGTGATTCCTGAAACTTGCCCTGATCAATTCAGCGCTGGATAAATAGGCGGGGTAATGGATTGTTTCATAGTCACGCATTGCTTTTGTCAGCTTGATACCCTGCCACTGGTAGAGATCAGCATAGGCAATATACGCCGCTGTCTCGTAATTAACTGATGCCTTTACAAAATCCGGTATTGTCTGCTGCCGCAGCGAGAGTAATGCAGTCTCTTTGTTTTGACGTATTTGCCTTTTGTCCTCCAGGTCATTAAGCACAAAGATCGCGACCAGCGTTGCAGCAATAAAAACCACTGCCGATCTGAGCAAATCCATCCACCACTTCTTATTGTCAGTCCATTCATCCCTGGACATGGCATTCCTTCCCTTGTCTAAAAGCGTTTCAGTCAGGCCAGAAGCCCAATACCGGATTCTGTTATCAAATCATAATTGAAATTGAACCCCGTCGTTTTCTTCTAGCCCGAAACATTATTTCAATAGTTCAGATTAGGACCAAATCTGGGAGTGTCACCCCGGCGGATGTCATTTATCCACTCCGACAATTGTTTTTCACCGCGGGGCCAGAATTTCTTGCACTGCGCCAGGTAGACCATCACGACATTCTGCTTGCCAACCTCCAGTAACTCTTTCGCCAGCACCATACTCGGTCCAAACGAATCCAGGGTGATCCCGCCCTTGATATCGCCCGCGGCCAGCAGGTGACGACCAGCACTGTCCACATCTCCCTTGCGCAGGGCGATTCGTCCAAGCACGGTATGCGCCTTGTGAGTTCCCTGCCCGTACCAGCCATCAGGTTCGTGGCCTGCAACCATGGCCAGTATCTGATTTGCATACGTAGATGCCTTGTCCATCTCCCCGGCCTTGAAGGCGACCCGTGCAATATGAGTAAGGTTATAGAGATCATGCTCGTCACACTTCGGGTCATCGGGCCGCACATCACGGCACTTCCTGT
>JASFJH010000205.1:0-4331 GCA_050122215.1 Granulosicoccaceae bacterium
CACCTTCGCGAAATGCGTCAATTGCGCATCGTAAATTTCTTCAGCTTCGTGGTACGAACTATAATAGGAGGCAACACCAATAACGAGATAAGCGAGCGCGATAGGTATTAACAACATCCTGAGCAGGCGTATACGTAGGGAACACCGTTTCATGTCTCGCGCACCATGATATAACCGATGCCGCGCATGGTTTTTATCAAATCCTTGCCGAGTTTGCGACGAATTGTCGATATGTACACTTCAACAGTGTTGCTTTCGAACTCATCATCCCAGCTGTATATTTTTTGCTCTATTTGTTCTTTGCTCAGACAGCGACCCGTATTTTCCAGCAGCAGACGCAGCGTCTCAAATTCCTTGCCGGACATCGCGACAAGCTCACCATCCTTTGTTACGGTTTTACCATCAAGGTCCATTTCAATATTCTTGTAACGAATAACCGTTTCCTGGTAGACACCCTTGCGGCGCAGCAGTGCGCGGATTCTTGCCAGCAATTCTTCAAAATCAAATGGTTTAACGAGATAGTCGTCGGCACCGGCATCAAGCCCCTCGACCCGTTGCGAGAGAGCATCACGCGCCGTCAGCAATAAAACGGGGATTTGTATCGCCTTGCTGCGAAGTTCGCGCAACCATTCAAGCCCGGACATGCCTGGCAAATTAACATCCAGTACGAGTACATCGTAAGGCGTGTTATCAATAACAGCTGCCCCATCTTCAGCATTCTGAAACCAGTCTGTCGTATATTCTTCTTTCAGACCCTGGTAGAGCGCCTTGCCTAGCTGAGGGTCATCTTCAATTAACAATAATCGCATGCTGTATTCTGATTACACGACAGTGGTTGATCAAAAAACCAGCTGGCCGGCATATGCCAGCCAGCTGGTTATCAGGTGGTTCAGTTATTCTGCAAGTTCTGCTTCGCTCTGGCAATGGCCTGCCTGATTTCCTCTCTTCGACCTTCATCCGCAACCGGGCGATCCGGACGTTCCGGGGCGTGCAAGGCCAGCTCCAGAACCTGGATAGCCTTATCATACTCTCCTTGCTCGAGAAGGAAATCACCATAGAAGTAATTCGGGTCGATACCATTGGGATTGAGCGCGCGGGCGCGTTCCAGGTAGGCTCTTGCCTTGTCGTCATTACCAAAACCAAGTGGCCAGCCCGGCACCTGGTAATACAGTGAACCAAGCGAGGTATAGGCCGAGCCGTTCAATGCATCAGATTTAATTTTTTCGGCCTCTTCGAGCAGTGTCCGGGAATGCTTGACCAGGCTCAGCGCACCCAGACCACCCTGGATACCCGCCTGGCTGCTGACTATAATGGCCTCCCAGATCTTCGGTTCTGCATACTCAGGGTAGCGTGCCGTCACATCCGCTGCCTTTTTGGCCAGCAGTTCCATCCTTTGTTCCTGTTTGTCCTCGTCCTTTTCCTTGTATTTAATCCATGCCCAGTCATGTTGCAGGGCACGAATTTCTTTATCCAGTTCGGGGTTACCGCTCAGTGCATCGTCCGTGCCGGCTTGGGCAGAAAACATGCTTGTCATGAGTACCATCATCGATATGAGTAATGTTATTTTCTTCATCGTCTTACACCGTCTCTGTTTTGTTAAACAATGTTCTGGCCTTTTTGTCATTCGTGGCCAGGGCCTTGTCGACAACCGTTGGCAGGATTGCGTTAATACGTACAAACAGGCTTTCTGGAAAACCGATGTAGACATCCTTCTTCCTGGCGCTGATTGCCTCAATGATTTTCGCTACCACATACTCTGGGGAGTCCATATTCATCTTCGTAATTGCCGCAAACTGCATGACCTTTTCCGTATTTAAGGGTGTCTTTACGGCGCGCGGTGCGACATAGGTAACATCTATGCCCTGTCCATCCAGTTCACGGCGCAATGCCTCACTAAAGCCCTGCAAACCGGCCTTGGAACTCGAGTAGGTAACAAAGTGTGCAAAGTTGATCGCGCCAAAGGTCGAACCGATATTTACGATATGCCCGTGGCCGCGGCTCTTCATGTTAGGCAACACGGCCTGTGTCAGCAGAACGGGTGCGATCAGGTTCACCATGTAGAGGCAGTGTACATACTCCACCGGCTGCTGCTCGAACAAACCGAAATATTGCAGCCCCGCCAGGTTAATCAGGATGTCCACGTCCTGCCCGGCCAGTTTATTGGCGACCTTCTGTATTCCTTCGAGTGTTGACAGATCTGCCTGCAATAAACTGACAGCACCTTCCATATCCAGGGACTCAACGCGGTCGATTACCGTCACCCTGGCGCCACTTTGCAAAAACGAATGGCACAACAGCCTGCCCATGCCACCTGCCCCACCGGAAATTGCTATGTGTTTGCCTTCAAATGACATCTTTCAATACCTCCTTGTGAGGAATGCTCCGAAAAACCTCGGCAAACAAATTAAACATGCGTTTGGCAACATGAATAATCGCTTGCTGATCATCCGGGTCATCTATCTGATTCACCAGCTTTTCATAAAAACGCATATGCTCCAGGTCCAGGGAGCCGTGCGAGGAAAGATAACTGAAACAATTTTCCGGAAGTCCCAGTGAAGTACGGAGGGTATTTGCTGCATTTGTTGCCAGCTGGATACTGGTCCCCTCCAGCACAAATACCATGCCGAAGAATCCTGCCGGGTTAAGCCGTGAAATATAGTCATAGGCATAGGCAACCATCATCTCGGTGGCTTCATTGGGCTCACCGCGGCGTACCGCCTCGGCATCACCGCCAGCGTGTTTAATATCATTGAGGATCCATTCCTGGTGGCCGACCTCTTCCTCAACATACTCGACCAGCGCTTCGCGCAGGTATTCCTTGTTCTGCGGCAGACGTGAGCCGGCAGCCATCATCAAGGGCACGGTATGTTTAACGTGATGATAGGCCTGCTCAAGATAGGCGATATAGCTTTCCCGGCTGATATCGCCGCGTATGGCATCAACGATCTGCGGGACGCTGTAAAGTTGATTGCGTTCAGCTTCTGTTGCCGCTGTAAGTTTCTCAAAAAAAGTCTTCATCTTGTCCTCATGCCGCACTGGTCATCTGGCTAATCTGTTCACGGTTGGCCTTGAGAATTACATCTCGACGAGGCCGACCGGTCCCGGTTAACTGCTGGTTGGCGATGGTAAAGGGAGTGGTCACCCGCCAATGCCGGATCTGCGCATATTCCGGCAGCTGCCGGTTGGCATTCGCGACGGCCGCGGCAAGCTGTGATGCATCCAGCTGCGCCGAACTTGGTACAATCAGTGCCCCCAGCTCTGCATCGGCATCACCAAACACGATCGTCTGGGCGACTTGTGGCTGTGCCAGTAATTCACTCTCCGGCCATTCCGGCGAAATATTCCTGCCCATCGCATTGATAATGATGTTTTTCTTGCGGCCCGTAATATGCAAATAACCCTCGTCATCGAGCCTGCCGAGATCGCCGGTCGGGTAACTGCCAGCCTGTTTCGCCTCCCCCACGTAACCGAGGAAGGCTGGTTGCCGCAACAGGATCTCCCCGTCTGCGGCGAAATCAACTTCAATATGGGGTAACACCCTCCCGACCGAACCGCCAAGCTGTTGTGCAGGGGTATTCACGGCTACCACCGAGGCAGCCTCGCTCAGACCATAGCCCTCGTAGACGGGCAGCCCCAACCGCTCTGCCTGTTCCAGTAATGATGGCGCCACGCGTGAACCACCCACCGCGATAAACTTCATGGCTGGCAAGTTCTGTTTACTCTGTAGCAATGCTTGCATCAGACCACGTAATAACTCCGGCACGAGAATACAGCTTTGCGCCTGCGATGCGCGCAGGTAGCGGCTCAATTGGCCAAAATCAGGGATCATGCCGCGGGTAAAACCAATCTCTGCCTGTGGCTGTATGTCATAGCAACCACCGGCCATGAATGTCGCATAGCAACCGGCAATATTTTCCAGCAACACGGCCAGCGGTAACACTGCCGCCGTATGCGCGGCGAATTTTTTGCCAATAACCTCAACCAGCGAGCCCGCCACCTGTTCCATACCCTGCTGTGATAAACAGACGCCCTTGGGTTTCCCGGTGGTCCCTGATGTGTAGGTGATCTTTTCTGTCCCGGCAGGCAAGACAACCGCTTCGTTCTGCAGGCTTTCAAGCCAGACCGGACGACCATGCGTTACAAAAACGGGCCCGGTATGGCGGCCTGGCTTGTCAGTGAAAAGAAGCGCTGCCCCTGATGTGTGCAGGGCATGTTCGCATTGTGCAGCAGTAAAAAATGGCGGCAGTGGCACAGTCACAATACCTGCCTGGATACAGGCAAGGTCGAGTATCACCCAGGCCATACTGTTTTCCAGCGCAATCCCCGCACAT
>JASFJH010000206.1:0-4330 GCA_050122215.1 Granulosicoccaceae bacterium
CTTGACGATACCGAGGATATAATCGAAATCCATCGGCCCGGTACCGGTACCACAGGCCGCAGCGCCGGCTGTCGTGTTACTCGAAGTCACGTACGGGTAGGTACCGTGGTCGATATCCAGCAGTGTCCCCTGCGCGCCCTCATACATGACGTTATCACCTCGCTGGCGCGCCTGGTACAGCAGTTCGGGAATATCATCCACCATCGGCAACAGACGTTCACGCATGGCCATGACACTATCGAAGACCTGCTGGTAATCGACGGCATCAGCCTTGAAGTAATTAACAAGCACAAAGTTGTGATACTCCATCACCTCTTCGAGCCTGGCGGCAAAATGTTCGACATTGAACAGGTCACCCAGGCGGATACCGCGACGCGAGACCTTGTCCTCGTAGGCCGGGCCGATACCGCGGCCGGTCGTGCCGATCGCCTTGTTACCGCGCGCGACCTCGCGCGCCTGGTCCAGGGCCACATGGTACGGCAGGATCAACGGGCAGGCCTCGCTGATCTTCAGGCGTGAACTGGCCGGTATACCCCCCGCCTCCAGTTCATCGATCTCCTTGAGCAGGGCCTCGGGCGACAGCACGACACCGTTACCGATCATGCCAATCACGTTTTCACGCAAGATACCCGACGGGATCAGGTGCAAGACGGTTTTCTTGCCATCGATGACGAGTGTATGGCCGGCGTTATGACCGCCCTGGAAACGCACCACTGCGGAGGCCTGATCGGTAAGCAGGTCAACGACCTTGCCCTTGCCTTCATCGCCCCAGTGAGCACCAATTACAATGACGTTTTTGCCCATGTTTCTGACTTCATGTTAGTGGTTGATTAAGTTTGGTCTTTGACTACCCAGTCATCGCCGGTCTTGACGAGCTCGCGCGTACATCCCATCGCGGCCGCATCACCGCTTTGTCCCGGCAGGCCACGTACGACGCATTCACCCTGTGCACGTAGTTCATTGATGCGCACCTCAAGTGCAGCATCCGCATCGGCCGGCGCAAAGATCGCGTTACGCGGCCGACTGGCAATCTTGCCCAGGCGCACGAGTGTTTTCAGATCGGCGCTGAAGCCGGTCGCCGGCCGCGCGCGGCCAAACACCTTGCCGATGTCATCATAGCGTCCACCCCAGGCAATTGCCTGGCCATGACCCGGCAGGTAGGCGGCAAACATCACGCCCGTGTGGTAGTAATAACCGCGCAACTCGGCCAGGTCGAAAAAAAGTTCGACATTCGCGCCATTGCCAGACAGCCGATCGGCAATTGCCCTGAGATTATCCAGCGCGGCGCGCACGGCATCGGATGCCGCAGCCAGCTTGTCTGCCGCCGTGTCCAGCACACTGCGATCACCATTCAGATCGACGAGCGCGCGCAACATCGCCCGCACCTCACCGGCCAGTTGCCAGTCATTCAATAACTGCTCGATTTCCGGCACGGCCTTGCGCTGCATGGCATCGAACAACGCGGCCTGCTGCCGGGCATCGAGGCCGGCCTGCTCGACCAGCCCGCGGTAGATGCCGACATGCCCGAGATCGATGTGCAGGCTGTTGATGCCAACCGTGGCGAGTACGGCCTGCATCAGGCGGACAATCTCGACATCACTTTCACAACCGGCATGACCGTACAATTCCGCGCCGAGCTGCAGCGGGCTGCGGCTGCCACCCAGGCCTTCCGGGCGCGTGCGCAACACGGTACCGAGGTAACACAGGCGGGTCGGTGTATCACGCTGTAACTGGTGGGCATCCATGCGCGCGACCTGCGGCGTCATGTCGGCGCGAATGCCCATGAGACGGCCCGACAATTGATCGGTCAGCTTGAAGGTCTGCAGGTCGAGGTCATTGCCGGTTCCCGTCAACAGGGAATCCAGGTAGTCGATGAACGGTGGCATGACGAGCTCGTAACCCCAGCCACGCATGACGTCGAGCACGTCACGGCGTAACTGTTCGAGCTGGTCCGCCCGGGGCGGCAGCACTTCTTCGATACCTTCCGGCAGCAGCCAGGGATCGTTGGTCGTCATAGCCTTCTTCCGTACATAATTCGGGGCATGTGGCGTGGCCTCATGCCCCGGTTAAATCATTAAACTGTTCAGCGAAGCAGGTAAAGCAGGCCGGCCCCGGCCAGCATGCTGATGAGCCCGGCAAGCCGCAGTGCGCGGTCATCGAGCTGGCTCACCGACAGCATCATACGCCGCCACCCGTCCGGGCTCAAAAACGGCATAATGCCCTCGATGACGAGCACGAGCGCAATTGCTGCCAGCAGATCATGCCACATTCTGATACCCACAAAAAAGCCGGGCGCACGACCTGCAGTCGCCGCCCGGTATTATCTCATCCATCGCCGCGGTTTACTTGCCTTTCGGGCTGTTGAAATACTTGAAGAAATCAGCATCCGGTTCGAGCAGGATCACGTCATTCTTGTTGGCGAAGGCCGATTTGTAGGCATTCAGGCTGCGATATAGCGAGTAGAACTCGCGGTTCTTGTTGTAGGCAGAGGCATAGATTTCCGCCGATTTCGCATCACCCTTACCCCGAATATTTTCCGCGTCACGATAGGCCTCGGCCAGCATGGTCGTGTACTGCCGGTCCGTTTCCGCACGAATGCGCTCGGCCTCGGCCTTGCCCCGGGCACGGAATTCCTTTGCCACACGCTGCCGCTCGGTGCGCATCTGGCGGAATACCGATTCGCTGATCTCTTCTTCGAAGTCAACACGCTTCACGCGCACATCGATGATCTTGATACCATATTGCTCGCTCTGTGAACGAATATTCTCGGTCAGCAGATCCATGACTTCTTCACGTTCACCCGAGACCACGGCCTGGATGGTGCGTTCACCAAAGGCGTCACGTAAGCGCTTGTTCACGATCGGTTGCAAGGTAGCGTTCGCCACCGAGGTATCACCACCGCGCATGGTACGGTAGAACTTTTCGACATCGCCGATACGCCATTTCACAAACGAATCCACGAGCACGTATTTTTTCTCGGTGGTAATAATACGTGCCGGTGACGCATCCATGGTCTGCAGACGCTTGTCGAAGAAACGCACGTTATTCACAAATGGGGTCTTGAAATGCAACCCCGGTTCGAAATCCGAGCGTACGATCTCGCCAAGTTTGAACTTGATCGCCAGTTCCCGTTCATCAACCATGAACAATGACTGGCTGAGTATGAATACGCCCAGCGCAGCGAGGATTATGAAGATTCGACTGTTAAACATTAGCGCAGCCCCCTGGTGCGTGGGTCAGTAACAATCGCCCGCTCACTGCTGTTTGGTGTTGACTGTGATGACGGCGACCATTCCGTCTGGTCACCCGGTGCACCAGGCAATGTTGATGCTGATTGACGACGCATAAGCTGGTCCAGCGGCAGGTACAGCAGGTTGTTACTGCCCTCGGTATCGGTCATGATCTTGGTACTGTTGGCCAGCACCGCCTCCATTGCCTCGATATAGAGGCGTTCCCGTGTCACCTCTGGTGCCTTTTCATACTCTGTCAGTATCTGGGCAAAGCGTTTCGCCTCACCCGTAGCAGACTCGACAACGCGGGCACGGTAGCCCTCGGCATCCTGCAAGGTACGCTGCATGGCACCCTGGGCCTTGCCGAGTACTTCGCGCTGATAGGCCTCGGCCTCGTTCTTGTAACGTTCTTCGTCAGCCTGCGCCTTGACCGCATCGGCAAACGCCTCACGTACTTCTTCGGGCTCTTTAGCCTTCTGCATGTTGAACTGTGTGATCAGGATACCCGTACCGTAATCATCGACAATCTTTTGCACGAGTTCACCGGCACTGCTGCCAACTATTTCACGACCGTCCTTGATAATGAAGTCCATATCGTTCTTGCCGACAGTTTCACGCACCGCAGATTCGGTGGCATGTCGCAGTGAATCATTTGGCGCGACATCATTGAACAGGTAGGCGCGCGGGTCCTTGATGCGATACTGGATGTTGAACTGGATGTCGACGATGTTCTGGTCCTGCGTCAACATGTAGGACTCGGCCCGTGACAGGCCAATCTCGGTAGTACGTACAGTATCGACATTGACACGGTACACCTGCTCGATCGGGCGTGGCATGCGCAGGTTGAGACCCGGCTGCAGCGAATCGACATACTTGCCAAAGCGCAGCACCACGCCACGCTCGGCCGGGTCGATAATATAGGTCACGTCATACACAAGCCAGACCACCAGGCCAAGCACGATGATCGAGAAGATACCGCCGGTATTCTGGCCACCGCTGCCGCGGCCACGACCACCGCCAAACAGGCCGCCGAACTTGTCGCGCATTTTTTTCACGACCTCGTCGATATCAGGGGGCCCTTGATCTTGATTGCGGTTGCC
>JASFJH010000207.1:0-4320 GCA_050122215.1 Granulosicoccaceae bacterium
ATTTGTCCGGATTGCATATGGCCTCTGACCATGACTTCAACCGCAAGTCCTTTACCACCGGGCATACAGGTTTCTCCATGCCGTTTACCTCCTGGCCGGACCGGGCGGATGTGCCGCGTAATGCGGCACGCGCGCTGCGTTACATGGATCGTTTTGTCACCGTCAGCCAGGGCGAAGTTTTTTATATGACACAGGTCCTCGCCGAACTGGAAGGCCTGCAGCGCGGACCGGCGGGCAACACCTCGCTGGCGGCAGCGTTCGCTATCGCGCAGGAGCTGGAGCAGGAGCAGATCGTGGTTGTGCAGGAGACGGAATACACGGGTGCGGGCAAGCATCCGTTTGCCCAACTCAACCTGGCGAAACAGATGGGAGTTGAGCTGCGACGCGGTGAACCGAAAGACAATAAACCGGGGCAACGGATCGTAATACCGGAACATCCTTCCCAGATTGGAATAACTGAGGTAGAACTTGACCATGTCAGGCGTTCCTACCTGCGTCATGCGCTTGAGTCGTTGCCGCAAGGTGAGCGCCTGGGCGATATTGATCTGGAATTCCTGGCCGCTGAAACCCGGACCAGTACAGGCTATGTGCAGGAGATGATAAATGAGCTCGCTTGAAAGACCGGATGATTTTCAGCAGCGCCGCGAGAAGTTGCGGGCAATGTCAGAAGATGAATTGCACGTCCGCTTCTGGGAGCTCGTCGGAAAAATCGTAGATCCCCTCGTGGAAGAAGCACGTACGCATACCACGCCTTCTATCGAGCGGTCAGTGCTTCTGCGCATGGGATTCTCCAGTATCGAGGCCGGGTCACTCGTCGAACAGATGCTGGCCAGGCAGTTACTGGGACATGGGGCTGGTCGCCTTGTACTCGAACTGGCCAAGGCAAGGCAGGTGTCGGTGCGTGAGGCGGGCGAGGCATTGCTTCAGGGACAGTACTGGGAGGAACTGCCGGTATGAACGGCTGCCGTGTTGATACCCCCATCCCGGCCTTCCCCCTACCAGGGGGAAGGGGTTGTCTGTGTCAGGGCGCTACGCCTGTTCCAACCTGCCCAACTAAAGGGGGAAGGGGTTGTCTGTGTCAGGGCGCCATGCCTGTTCCAACCTGCCCAACTGAAGGGGGAAGGGGTTGTCTGTGTCAGGGCGCCATGCCTGTTCCAACCTTCCCAACTGAAGGGGGACGGGGTTGTCTGTGTCAGGGCGCCATGCCTGTTCCAACCTTCCCAACTGAAGGGGGACGGGGTTGTCTGTGTCAGGGCGCCATGCCTGTTCCAACCTTCCCAACTGAAGAGGGAAGGGGGGCAGTTTCTTTCCCTCCCCCTGCCAGGGGGAGGGTCAGGGTGGGGGTGGAACAATGAAACTGTCTCCCGATCAAAAACTCGATATACAGGAAATTCTGAAAGATCTGGACACGTACCGACCAAGGCGCAAGGGCTGGAGCTGGCGCAAGCAAGTCGACAACCACACGATTGGCCCGTTCGTTTACAAAAACAGCTCGGAAGGCCTGCACAACTCGGTACCCCTGCCGGCAGCCGATTATTTCGACAATATCGACCCGCAGTGTGACTGCGTGATCACGACCGAGATTGCCTCGGGACGGTTCGAGGATGACCTGCGCCGCATGCGCATGGCTGCCTGGCACGGTGCCGACCATATCATGGTGATACGCACGACGGGGCAGTCGCATATCGATGGTCTTATCGAAGGCACACCGGAAGGGATTGGTGGTATCCCGATCAGCCGGAAACAGGTCCGGGCAACCCGCAAGGCGCTCGATGCCATCGAAGACGAGGTCGGCAGGCCGATCAACTTCCATTCGTATGTGAGCGGGGTGGCCGGCCCGGAAATCGCTGTGCTGTATGCCGAGGAGGGCATGAACGGTGCGCACCAGGACCCGCAGTACAATGTGCTGTACCGGGATATCAACATGCATCGTTCCTTTGTCGATGCCGCCGAGGCAAAAAAGATCATGGCGGATGCCGGCATCCTGCAGCTCGATGGGGCACATAATGCCAATGCGACGGCCAAGCAGGCGTGGAAAGTCACGCCGGAGCTGTTTGTGCAGCATGCGATCAATACGGCTTATTCGCTTGCAGCGGGCATGCCCAATGAACTGATCGCACTGTCCACGGTACCGCCGACTGCACCCCCGGCACCGAAGATGCGCCTTGATTTGCCTTATGCGGTTGCCTTGCGCGAATTGTTTGCCGGCTTCAAGTTCAGGGCGCAGCAGAATACCCGCTACATGGCGTCGGATATGATGGAGGCAACCATCACGCATGTGCTGGACACGCTGATCTCGCGTATGACCTCGGCCGATATCCAGAGCACGATCACACCGGATGAAGGCCGAAACATCCCCTGGCATTACAACAATATTGCCGGCGTGAATACGGCGCGGCAGACCCTGATGGGTGTCGACGGCATCATGGAGCAGGTCGAGGTCAAACAGGATGGCCCGTTGCGTGACACGGTGCGCGAACTCAAGGAGCGCGCAGTGCTTTTCCTCGAGGAGATACTCGAAGGTGGCGGCTACTACACGGCGGTCGAGTCAGGACAGTTTGTTGACCAGGGCTATTACCCGGAGCGCAAGGGTGACGGCATCGTGCGTGAGCCGGATGGCGGAGATGGCGCGGCTACGGTGATCCCGCGTGAAGCGGACTATGGTGCGCCGGTATGCAGCCACTTTGGCCACAACAGCTACGCACATAACAGGCCCACGCCCTGTGCCGACTATGGCGGTTGCACGCTGTGTGATCCCTCAAAAATACAATACATCGATGAACTCGACCCCGCCGACAATGTAGAGCAACGCCTGCAACAGACGCTTGCCGACAGGCAGGCAGGCCTGCTCAGACCGGAAGTGGAAAAGCATGGTGACAGTATCGTGTGTGTCAGCCTGTTTGTGCCCGAGCGCCCGGAGGTGGCGGAAGCAGCGGCGCTGGAAATGGCGCGCCATATGGGACTGAAGGATCCCGAGGTGATCAATCAGCGCATCATGCACCCGGCGGAAGGCAGCCTGTTTGAAATCAAGGGCATACTCGATATTGCCATCCGTATCGATGAACTTGAAATGCCGCGTCACGAGGCGCCACTGCCCGATGCCGAGATCGAGGGGTGGGTGCGTCCGCGCAAGTTGCATGTAGTGGCCGCGACCGTTGGCGAAGACGAGCACTCGGTCGGGCTGCACGAGATACTCGACATCAAGCACGGCGGCATCGAGAAGTATGGCTTCCACTGCCACGACCTCGGTACCTCGGTGTCGGTCGAACGGCTGCTGGACACGGCACAACAGACCGGCGCCTGTGCCGTGTTGATATCGACCATTGTGACCCATGAGCATATTCACGAACAGCATATGCGGCATCTGCATGAGCTGGCCAGGCAGCGTGGTCTGCGTGAGCAACTGGTACTGGTTGCCGGTGGTGGGCAGGTGACCGATGCGCTGGCGCGTAAATGCGGCATGGATGCGGGATTTGGCCATGGCACGACCGGCCGCGATGTCGGCAGTTTCCTGGTGCGGACATTACGGGCAAGGCAAACAGCGTGACAACACCTTATCTCACCATCGATCTCGACAAGATCGAACATAATGCCCGTACCCTGACCGGCCTGTGCGGGGAATACGGTATCGAGGTCAGCGGTGTGACCAAGGTAACGTGTGGCAATCCCGATGTTGCCAGGGCCATGCTGCGCGGCGGTGTGACCTCGATTGCCGATTCGCGGCTGGAAAATATCCGGCGCCTGAGGGCGGCGGGCGTCGATACCCGCTTTATGCTACTGCGTATCCCGGCCCTGTCAGATGTGGCAGATGTTGTCGAACTGGCAGACCTGAGCCTCAACTCGGAATTGCCCGTACTCGAAGCCCTGTCCGCGGCGGCGACAAGCAAAGGTAAAGTCCATGATGTCATTCTCATGGTGGATCTGGGCGATCTGCGCGAGGGGATCTGGCAGGATGATCTTGTTACGTTTGTTGAGCAGGCGATTGAGCTGCCTGGCATCCGTATCGTGGGGTTGGGCACTAACCTCGCCTGCTTTGGCGGTGTCGTGCCCGGTGTCAGCAATATGAATCAACTCGTGAGCTATGCCAACGAGATACAGCATCACTGCGGTCTTGCGCTCGAATGGATAAGCGCCATCAATTCGAGTGGCCTGGAGCTCATTGCTGCGGGAAAGATGCCACCGCGCATCAATCATGCGCGTATTGGCGAGGCCATCCTGCTGGGCCGTGAGACGATCCATCGCAAACCGTGGCCGGGTACATACCAGGATGCCTTCGTCTTGTACGCGGAAATCATCGAGCTGAAGAACAAACCCTCCCTA
>JASFJH010000208.1:0-4310 GCA_050122215.1 Granulosicoccaceae bacterium
GGGTCATCAAACAACGGGTTACGCCGCTCGGTAACGAGCTTGGCGGTATAGATGTTGACGACCGATGGCGCGGCGCGCTGCACCGCATCGGCATAGGAGACCGGCCCGCTTGCCGGTGCACCATTTGACAAGGGGGCCTGTTGCTCGTGGAACTCGACCACCGGCGCCGGCGATTCCAGCAGCCCGGGTTTGAGGAACACGATCACAATAAAGGCCGCCAGGCCGACGCTGATGGCCTGCAGCAGGAAGACGATGGATTTGCGTAGTTGCATGGGATGCTACCCTAGCATGAGTTTGGTTTGCCGTCAGCAGCCGGGGCAGCCGCTTGGGGTTATACTGTGCGGCATTGCACGAAAGAGAACCTGAACATGGCCGAGATTAACGAGATAGTCCGTTACTGTGACACGCTGCTCGAGACCGAGCGCTTCCGCGATTATTGCCCGAACGGCCTGCAGGTTGAAGGCTGGGGAGAAGTGCTGCGTATCGTATCCGGTGTCACCGCGAGCCGCACTCTGATCGAGCAGGCCATTGCGCAGGAGGCCAACATGTTGCTCGTGCATCATGGTTATTTCTGGAAGGGTGAGGACCCGTGCATTGTCGGCATGAAGCGCGGCCGGATCAGCATGCTGCTCGAACACGGTATTAACCTGGTGGCCTATCATCTGCCGCTCGATGCGCACCCGGAACTGGGTAACAACGCGCAGCTCGCGTTGCGCCTGGGGCTGCAGACACAAGGCAGTTTTGGCGGTAACGGTGGCCCGGATATCGGCCTGTTTGGCACAATCGCCTCGCCTGTGAGTGGTGCGGAGTTTGCCCGGCAGATTGCCGCGGCACTCGGTCGCGAACCACTGCATATCGCCGGTACGCAGCGGCCGGTATCACGTGTCGCCTGGTGTACGGGCGCGGCGCAAAGCTATATTGAAGCGGCGACGGAGCTCGGCGTCGATGCGTTTATTACCGGCGAGGTCTCCGAGCACACCGTGCACGTCGCGCGCGAATGCGGTCTGCATTTTTACGCCGCCGGTCATCACGCCACCGAGCGCTACGGTGTGCAGGCCCTCGGCGAGCGGCTGGCCGGCGAGTTTGCTATCCAGCATAGCTTTATAGATATCGATAACCCGGTATGAACAATTACAGGCAGACTGCCTGAATTTCAATAACTTATTGTTATTCAAGCCAAAAAGCTCATTATGCTTGACCTTGGATGCGGCTTGATAGAGAATACGGCGCCTGTTTGTGTGGGTTAAGTGACAATATTCTGAAATGGTGATGTTGTCCGCCACACGACCACCAGATTTGAAATCCATTGGGAGATTAGTCAATGAGTACTGAGGGCGTCGACAAGAATAAGCGCCGCTTCCTCATTGGAGCCACGACTGCGATTGGTGCGGTCGGGGCTGCCTATGTGGCGGTGCCTTTCCTCAAGTCCTGGAAGCCGAGTGCCCGAGCCCAAGCGGCCGGCGCACCCGTCGAAGCGGACATCAGCAAGCTGCAGCCGGGTCAACAGATGACGGTTGAATGGCGTGGCAAACCGGTCTGGGTGGTACGTCGTACCGAGCAGAACCTTCAGGACCTGGAGGCCATAGCAGATCGGCTTGCGGATCCGGATTCAGAAGCGCAGCAGCAGCCGGAATATGTCACCGGTGTCGCGCGTTCCATCAAGCCCGAATACAGTGTGCTTGTCGGCATCTGTACCCACCTCGGTTGTTCCCCGACCTTCCGCCCGGAAATCGCGCCGGAAGACCTTGGTAAGGACTGGAAGGGCGGCTTCTTCTGCCCCTGCCACGGTTCGAAGTTTGACCTGTCCGGCCGCGTTTACGCCGGCGTCCCGGCACCGACCAACCTCGTCGTGCCACCGCACAAGTATCTGTCTGACACGCTGATCCTGGTTGGCGTTGATCAAGGAGCCGCATGATGAGCAAGATGCAACAATTCATGGGCTGGGTTGATGCCCGCTTCCCCATGACCAAGATGTGGAAAGAGCATCTGTCCGAATACTACGCGCCGAAGAACTTCAACTTCTGGTATTTCTTCGGTTCACTGGCACTGATGGTACTCGTTATCCAGATCCTCACCGGTATCTGGCTGACCATGAACTACAAGCCGGATGCCGCCATGGCGTTTGGCTCGGTCGAATACATCATGCGCGATGTCGACTGGGGCTGGCTGATCCGCTACATGCATTCCACCGGGGCCTCGGCATTCTTTATTGTCGTCTACCTGCACATGTTCCGTGGTCTCATGTATGGCTCATACCAGAAGCCGCGCGAACTGATCTGGATCTTCGGCATGTTGATCTACCTCGCGCTTATGGCAGAAGCCTTCCTCGGTTACCTGCTGCCGTGGGGCCAGATGTCATTCTGGGGCGCACAGGTCATCGTCAACCTGTTCAGTGCAGTGCCGTTTGTGGGTGAAGAACTTGCCGTGTGGATCCGTGGTGACTTCGTTGTCTCCGACGCCACGCTGAACCGCTTCTTCGCGCTGCACGTGATTGCCCTGCCCATCGTGCTGCTTGGCCTGGTGGTCGCGCACATCATCGCGCTGCACGAAGTCGGCTCGAACAACCCGGACGGTGTGGAAATCAAGAAGAACAAGGGTCCGGATGGCATCCCGCTGGACGGTATTCCGTTCCACCCGTACTACACGGTCAAGGACATCGTCGGTGTCGGCGTGTTCCTGTTCTTCTTTGCCGCGGTGATCTTCTACACGCCCGAACTGGGCGGCTGGTTCCTCGAAAAGGACAACTTCGTGCCGGCGGATCCGTTGAAGACACCGGAACACATCGTGCCGTTGTGGTACTTCACACCGTTCTACGCGATCCTGCGTGCGGTACCGCCGATGTTCGGTTCACAGTTCCCGGGCGTGCTCGCCATGGGCCTGGCCATCGTGTTCCTGTTCCTGCTGCCATGGCTGGACCGTAGCCCGGTCAAGTCCATCCGCTACCGCGGCACGTTGTACAAGTTCGCCCTGGCGGTATTTGTCATCAGCTTTATTGCCCTGGGTCGTCTCGGTACATTGCCGGCGGGCGGTATCTACCTGACGCTGTCGCAGATCTTCAGCGTCCTGTATTTCCTGTTCTTCCTGTTGATGCCGTGGTACACGAAAATCGACAAGACCAAGCCGGTTCCGGAGAGGGTGACAAAATGAAAAAGTCGATCATTGCATTCATCCTGGCCGTAGCGCCGGGCCTGGTAATCGCCGCGGGTGCGGGTGCGCATCTTGACCATGCAAACATTGATCTGCATGACAAGGCATCGTTGCAGCGTGGTGCGAAACTGTTCGTCAACTACTGCCTGAACTGTCACTCCGCCAATTACATGCGCTACAACCGCATGGGCAAGGACCTGGGTATTCCCGACGAACTGGTCAAGGAAAACCTGCTGTTCACCGCTGACAAGGTGGGTGAGCAGATGAGGGTTGCCATGAGCGTGGCCGACGGCAAGAACTGGTTTGGTACCAATCCGCCGGACCTGACCGTGATTGCCCGCGCCAAGGGTGCGGGCTCACAGGGTGCGGACTGGTTGTATACCTACCTGCGTTCCTTCTATGTGGACGACTCACGTCCGTTCGGTGTCAACAACACCGTATTCAAGGATGTCGGTATGCCGCACGTGTTGTGGGAACTGCAGGGCCTGCAGGCGCTTAACAATGCCGAGGACGTCAAGGAACATGGTGCGAAGCCGGAATTCACCCTGGCTGAACCCGGCAGCATGAGCCCGGACGAGTATGACTCGGCCATGCGTGACCTCGTTAACTTTTTAGTCTACATGGGCGAGCCTTCCAAGCTGGATCGCCAGGCACTCGGTATCTGGGTGCTGCTGTTCCTGGTTGTCTTTACTTTGGTGGCCTACGCCCTGAAGAAGGAATACTGGAAGGACATCCATTAATCCAAGTGTCAGCGGGGGCGGTTGTGCCGCCCCCTCATGACCCCCGTTCAAGGATGTAGTCGGGCTGTCCCGGCAAGTATCAGGAGTGTAAGTTTTATGGCATCTATTGCGAGTCGTCGTTCCGTGATGACCCTGTTTTCCAGCACGACCTCACCGTACAGTCATCGTACGCGCATCGTGCTGGCCGAGAAGAACATCACACACGAAGTCCAGAACGTCGAGGAAGGCAGCACCACGGAAGATCTCATGGATCTGAATCCGTATAACACCGTGCCGACACTCGTTGATCGCGACCTCGTTCTGTATGATTCGCGCATCATCATGGAATACCTTGATGAGCGTTTCCCGCATCCGCCGCTGATGCCGGTCGACCCCGTGTCACGTGCCAAGTCGAAGCTGTACATGTACCGCATTGATCGCGAC
>JASFJH010000209.1:0-4294 GCA_050122215.1 Granulosicoccaceae bacterium
ATCCTGAATGCCGCGAACGCGCTGATTGCCTGCAACAGTGGCCGCCTCGGCAAGGAGTTGTGGACCGAGGGCGAGGACGGCGAGCCAATCAAGCTGTACGCCGCGTACAACGACCTCGACGAGGCGCGCTATATCGTCGACACCATCCAGCAGTTCATCGAGCGCGGCCATGCGCGCAGCGACATGGCGATCCTGTACCGCTCGAACGCGCAATCGCGTGTGCTCGAAGAGGCGCTCATGCGCGCCGGCCTGCCCTACCGCGTGTATGGCGGCATGCGCTTTTTCGAACGCGCCGAGATCAAACATGCACTCGCGTATTTGCGCCTGATCGCAAACCGCGCCGATGACGCCTCGTTTGAACGCGTCGTGAACATGCCGACGCGCGGTATCGGTGAGCGCACCGTGCAGGCCGTGCGAGACGAGGCGCGGCACAGCGGTGTGTCGATGTGGCAGGCCGCGCACACGCTTGTCGAGCAAAAGCTGCTGAACGCGCGGGCCGTGAATGCGCTGAAATACTTCCTCGATCTGATCGACAGCATGGCCGCGGCCTGTGACGGCATCGAACTGCGCGAGCAGGTCGAACACGTGATCCATGCGAGCACGCTGGTCGACAGCTATCGCAAGGAAAAAGGCGAAAAGGCGCAGATGCGCATCGAGAACCTCGAGGAACTGGTCAGCGCGGCGCGGCAGTTCGAGCACGAGGAAGAAGGCCTCGACGACCTCGGCGCATTTCTCGTGCATGCCGCCCTCGAGGCCGGTGAGGGCCAGGCCGCCGAACACGAAGACCCGGTGCAGCTTATGACCCTGCACACGGCGAAGGGCCTCGAGTTCGATATCGTGTTCCTCAGCGGCCTCGAAGAAGGCCTGTTCCCGCACCGCATGTCGATGGACGAGCCGGGCCGGCTCGAGGAAGAACGCCGCCTGTGCTATGTCGGCATGACGCGCGCGCGCAAAAACCTGTACCTGACCTATGCCGAGGTGCGGCGATTGCACGGCAGCGAAACCTATACGCGCGCCTCGCGTTTTCTCGGCGAGATCCCCCGCGAGTATATCGACGAGGTACGCGTGCAAAGCGCCGCCAGCCCGGGCAGGTATAGCGCAAGCCCGGCCAGCATGAGCACGAACGAGTCAGGCTTTGCCCTCGGCCAGCGGGTCAAGCATGCAAAGTTCGGTGAAGGCGTAGTCATGAACTGCGAAGGCTCGGGCGCACACGCGCGTGTGCAGGTCAACTTTGATGGTGTCGGCAGCAAGTGGCTGGTGGTCGCCTATGCCAACCTGCAGGCTCTATAAAAATACCTGCACGCCCGGGGTTCTGCTCTGGCCGTATTTAGCCCCGATTGATATGCCGTCAATTCTTGCGCCATCACTTCCATGCTGGCGGGCCAGCCTGCAAAAGGAAACCGACCACGGTCAGGGCCATATGACCCTGACCGTGGGTGAAGTGCTGCTACTCAACGACCTTGACCTTCTTGACGGCCTCGTTATTGCTCAGGTCAATATCTGTGCCCAACGTCGGCGAGACCGTCAGCGTCAGTGCAAAAATGCCCGGCTCGCTGTATTCAACCGTGCAGCCTGTGACTGTCTGCGTACCACGCGGAGGCAGAACGCTCGTCGTGCCGGCGCAACCGTTAGGTGCTGCTACTCCAGGTGCATTTGACGCGACAGCGTAGGCCACAGCTGTCGTTGTGTCGCCGTAATTCTTGACCTTGATCTTCACGTTTTCGCTGCACGGCGAGCCACAGCGTGAAAGATCCACGCGCCCTCTGGTGTTGAAGCCGCCACCGGCAACACCCACATCGGCCGGCTCATCAAGCACGATCTTGGCGACGAAGCCGTCATAAGTATCCCCGCGGTCAAACCGGCTCTTGAACGCCCCCCGGGTCGTGGGGAATGTTTTTTGCGACGTGGTGTATCCGGCTATATAGGCGTTGCCGTCGCCGTTCACCGCAATGCCCTGCCCGAAGTCTAAAGACTCACCGCCGTGGAAGGTCGAATAGAGCAGTCCAGATCCGTCGGCGTTCAGCTTCGCCACGAACGCATCACTTCCGCCAGCATTAGAGGACTGCAGGGCATCCACCGTCGTAGGAAAATTACTCGAGGCGGTATCTCCTGTCACGAAGGCATTGCCGGAGCCGTCCAATTTAATGCTATACCCGCGGTCTGTCCCGCTGCCACCGAGAAAGGTGGAATAAAGGAGACCGGAGCCACTGGCATTCAGCTTGGTTATATAGGCATCCCAGCTGCCACCGCTCGTCTCCTGGTAGGCACCACCCGTCGTGGGGAAATCGACAGAAAAGGTGTCTCCAGTCACATGGGCGTTGCCGGAGCCGTCCACCGCGATGTCGCGACCGACCTCGACGTCGATGTCACCGAGGTAGGTGAAATAAACCAGCGTGGCAGTGGTCGTCTGCGCGGGGTCGAACTTCGCAACAAAGGCATCACCATCGCCGCCGTTGTACGTGGTGTCATAGGCGCCCGCCGTTGCCAGCCCGCCCGAATGGACCATCCCCGCTATGTAGACCTTGCCCGTGTTATCCACCGCGATGCCGTGTCCTTCTTCCTCGAAGCTTGTATCATCCCCGCCAAGATAGGTGGAATAGAGGAGATCAGAGCCGTCGGTGTTCAGCTTCGCCACGAAAGCGTCCGAGTTACCATTACGCGACGTGTCATAGGCATTCACCGTAGGGAAGCTGCCCGAGCTTGCTCTCCCCGTCACATAGGCATTGCCAGAGCCATCCACCGCGATGGCACGCGCGATGTCGGTGTTGCCGCTGCCACCAAGGTAGGTGGAGTAGACAAGCGCGGAGCCTCCGGGGTTTAGCTTCGCCACGAAGCCATCTGTCGAGCCGGGGTACGTCTCCTCATAGGCTCCCGTTGTCGTGGGGAAATTGCTTGAAACGGTGCGTCCCGCCACGAAGGCGTTGCCCGAGCTGTCCACGGTGATGCCAATCCCGCGGTCTATCCCGGTGCCACCGAGAAAGGTGGAATAAACGAGAGCGGTGCCACTAGCGTTCAGTTTCGCCACGAACGCATCAAAGGAACCGCCAATAGCAGGCTGCAGGGCTCCTGTCGTGGGGAAATCGGGTGACAGGGTATGCCCCGTCACGTAGGCATTGCCGTCGCCGTCCACGGCGATCCCGTATGCTAAATCCTGAGAATTGCCACCCAGGTAGGTGGAATAGGCCAGCACCGGATCGATGACCAGCGGCCGGTCGGCATCATAGGCCGCCAGCTGGAAGCCGACCCGCCCGCCCTTGAGCGTATACTGGCCGGCGATGGCCTGCCTCTCTCCATCTATCTCCTGGTAGACGAACGGCTTGCGCAGCCGCACCTCGCCGCCCGCCACGTGCAACACGAGATCGCCGTTGGCGTCGATCTCAAGCTGGTCGGCGCCTTCGATGCCGAGTGCAATGTTATTGGGGTCGGCGCCGGGGGCGACCACGAAGTCATACTCGAGCTGCCCGGCATTAGTGCCGTAGAATACGAGATCGATGCCCGGGTATACGCCCTGATAATGAACCTTGCAATAGTGCGGCACATTGCTCCGCCAGGCCTTCGGATCCTTGCCGATGAAGTAGTTGCTCTTCGCGCGCAGCGCGTCACGGCCCGTTACCTGCGTGGCCGGGTTCGCGCCCAGCAGTTGCATGCGCAGAACGGATTGTTTCACCGCGTTGTTGGCCTCGGTGTCGTCGCGAGGTTCTGCCCCGGGTTTCGACAAGGCCAGCACCGCCTCGTCGGGCGTGAGAAACAGACCGTAGCCTTGCCCGCGAGACAGGAAGCGTACCTGCTCGCTGGTCTGGCCGTAGTTCGCCTCGAAACTCAACGGCAGATCGCCATAAGACGCTACAACCTTGCTGGTTGCATTGTTGTGTTGAAAAGGGCTCGCTGCTGCTGAATGGATAACTGCGAATGTCACCAGCATCGTCGCGAGCAACATAACCAGGGGGATCCTGTGCAAAAGAATAGTTTTCATACGACGCCTCCCGCTTCATTGATCGAAGCCCTGAAAAACGTGTTTAAGAATACGGGTATATAAAACCCGGTATTGAAGATGGAGATTTAAAAAAGAGAAAAACACTATGACGAAAAATATTCGAGATTGCATTGATCGAGATCAATTGTGATTGATCTTGTAGAACCATCACCTTATTTGAATAAAACAATAACCCTTACGTTACCTGGGAAAGCATAACAAGCTGGAGAATGTAATCAGCCTGATGGTGCCCGGGGCAATGGAATAAACTGCCAATATAATAAATCCTAACCAGGCGGATGCTGAGAAAGGATATGTCGC
>JASFJH010000210.1:0-4293 GCA_050122215.1 Granulosicoccaceae bacterium
CCCGAAGGGTGTCATGCTCAGTCATCGTAACATCCTGTCGATCGCGCATGCCGCATTGAAGAACTACGACATTTTCCGGGATGACCTGTTCCTGTCATTCCTGCCGCTCTCGCATACCTTCGAGCGCACCGTCGGCTATTACGTGCCGATGATGGGCGGCGCGAGCATTGCCTATGCGCGCTCCATCAATCAACTCGCCGATGACCTGAAACAGCTCAAACCCACAGTACTGATTGCCGTACCGCGCATCTTCGAACGCTTCTACGCCCGCATCGAACAACAGCTGGACAAGAAGTCGTTACTGGCCCGCGCCCTCTTCGGCCTGACCGTCAGTGCCGGCTGGGCACGGTTTGAAAGACAGCAACACCGCGCCGGCCGGCTGCGCGGCCTGTATGCGGCCCTGTTATGGCCGCTGTGTGATCGGCTCGTGGCCAGCAAGGTTCGCAACCTTATGGGCGGCCAGCTGCGCCTGTGTGTCAGTGGCGGTGCAGCTCTGCCCGGCGAGGTGGCGCGCACCCTGATCGGTCTGGGCCTGACCATTTGCCAGGGCTATGGCCTGACCGAGACCAGCCCGGTGATCTGCGGCAACCCGGTCGACGACAATGATCCGGCCAGCGTCGGGGTCTGCCTGCGCGGCATCGAGGTGAAAATCGGTGACGATAATGAACTGCTGGTGAAGTCGCCCGGTATCATGCTCGGCTACTGGAACAACCATGCCGCCACCGCCGACGTAATTGACGCCGATGGCTGGCTGCATACGGGTGACCAGGCGCGCATCGAGAACAACCATATTTATATCACCGGGCGCATCAAGGACATCCTCGTGTTATCAAATGGCGAGAAGGTGCCGCCGGCCGATATGGAACTGTCTATCTGCGTCGACCCCTTAATTGAACAGGTCATCGTGCTCGGTGAAGGCGAACCTTACCTGAGCGCTATCATGGTGCTGAACGGCGAGGAATGGATCCGCCTTGCCAACAAGTTCATGCTTGATCCCTATAACAGTGATAACCTGAACAACCCCAGGATACATAAAAAGGTGCTGGCGCGTATCCACAAACACCTGACAGACTTTCCCGGCTATGCGAAGATTCGCCGTGTGACCCTGACCCTGGAGCCCTGGACGGTCGACAATGGCCTGCTCACCCCGACGCTTAAAGTGAAGCGGCCGAAGGTCATGCATGCCTATGCGGCGGCGATAAAACAGATGTATCGTTGAGCAGGTTCAGGCTAACAACGTGTTCATGCGGGTGTAGTTCAATGGTAGAACTGGAGCTTCCCAAGCTTCAAACGTGGGTTCGACCAATTTGCCGGGAGCAAATTGGAACAGCGGAACTCACTGGGAAGCGAGTGACGCTGGCCCGCAGGGCGGAGTACAGGGATGTACGGAGTAATCCCATCACAAGTGATGGGAATCGTAGAATATAATCATGCGCACGCGGGTGTAGTTCAATGGTAGAACTGGAGCTTCCCAAGCTTCAAACGTGGGTTCGATTCCCATCACCCGCTCCATCTGCCTGCACGGGCAGCACAAGCTGCTAGACTGGAATTCATAATACTCACAGCAAAAAAAACGGCCACCATGAAAAAACTAATCCGCACACTCGTTATTGTCATCGGTCTGCTCGTCACGTTGTTCGTCGCGGCGGCCGTCGCCCTGCTCGTCTTCTTCGACCCGAATGACTTCAAGGACCAGCTGGAAACCGAGGTGCATACCGCGACCGGTCGCAGCCTGCAGATCGAAGGCGACCTGTCGTTGAGCCTGTTCCCGTGGCTTGGTGTGGAAACCGGTGCCCTGACGCTGGGCAATGCACAGGGCTTCGAGAAGCGGGACTTCGCGCATGTCGATGCGGCACATGTACGGGTCAAACTCCTGCCGCTGTTCCGCGGCGATGTTGAAATGGATACGGTCACACTGAAGGGGTTGGAACTGAACCTGACCCGGCTCGCCGATGGCCGTAATAACTGGTCGGATCTGGGCGGCAAGCCGGGCGCCGAAGCCGAAGCCCCGACTGCGGAAGGTGAGCAGATCGCGGCGCTCGCGATCGGTGGTGTGGATATCAAAAATGCCACGCTGCACTGGGATGACCGGCAGGCAGGGCGAAAATTCAGCCTGACCGAATTGAACCTGGACACCGGCGCACTTGAGCTCGGCGCACCGATGTCCCTGTCCCTGAGCACCCACGTGTCCGGCAACAAACCGCCGCTCGATGGCACCGCCGAGCTGAAGACCACCCTGATCATGAACCCGTTTGCCGGCCAATATATTGCCGAGAAGCTGAAGCTGAAAGTCGCGCTGCAGGGCGAGGAGCTGCCCGGTGGCAAGCTTGATGCGGCACTGGCTGCGGATGCGGCGGCCAACCTGATTGAACAAACCGCGGGGCTGAAGAACCTCGAAGTATCGGCCTACAGCCTGGTGGCCAGCGGCGAAGTGAATGCCAGCAACATCTACAAGGTGCCTGAGTACACGGGCAAGCTGAAAGTCAGCGAGTTCTCACCACGTACCCTGATGACGCTTATGGGCATCGAGGTGCCGAAGACTGCCGATCCCGCCGTGCTGGGCAAGGCCTCGCTGCAAGCCTCCTTAAGCGGCAGCGAGGATCGCCTGAACCTGAAAGCGCTCACGGCGAAACTCGATGACACGACCCTGACCGGCAGTGTCGCAGTGACAAACTTCGAGCGGCCAAGCAGCCGCTTTGACCTGGATATTGATCACATTGACCTGGATCGCTATCGCAGTCCTGCAGCGGCAGACAGCGGCCAACCACAGGCTGCTACGCCTGCTGCTGCGGCAAGTGCCGCGGCGCCGCTATTACCCGTCGACCTGTTACGCAGCCTGAACCTGGCCGGCAAGGCGCGCATCGGCACACTGCGCATTGCCAAAATTGATGTTACCGATATCCAGCTGCAGGCCAATGCGAAAAGCGGCGATGTCCGGCTCGCACCGATGACCGCCAAACTGTCCGAAGGGACTTACGAGGGCGATATCCACATCGATGTGCGTGGTCGCGAACCGGTTATCGCGGTCAACGAGCGCATGCAGGGCGTGCAGGTCGCACCCTTGATCAAGGCGAGCACGGATTACGATGCCCTGCAGGGCAAGGGCAACCTCAACGCCCGCCTGACTACTCGTGGCAATACCGAGGCGGAAGTGCGCCGCAACCTGAATGGCAACATCGCATTTAATCTCGGCGACGGGCTTATCAAGGGCGTCAACATCGATCACCTGATCCGTGCTGCCTATGCCACCACCAAGGGCCGCCTGCCACCAGGCGACCAGGGCGTGAAAGACACCGTATTCTCTTCACTGCAGGCAACCGCCCGGGTCAGCAACGGTGTCGTACAAAACCGCGACCTCATGATTCATACCGATAACCTGCGCATTAATGGTGAGGGCGATATCGATCTGGCCAACGAGAGCATGAAATACCGCCTCGCCACAAATGTGATCAAATCATTCGAAGGACCGAACTCGGAAGAGTTCAACGATCTGAAACGCCTGACCATACCGGTCATCATCCAGGGGCCACTGACAAACCTGTCCTACAACGTTGACCTCGAACGACTGTTGACCGAGAAGGCCAAACAAAAGGTCAAGGAGAAATTGTTCGACAAGCTGCTGGGTAATGACAAGCAACCTGCGCAACAAGCTCCCGAGCAACAGGAAGAAGAAAAGAGCAAGGAACAAGAAGCCGTGGAACAAATCTTCAAGGGGTTGTTCAGGTAGGCCATGCGCTTCACGTTTATCCTGACTCTTTACCTGCTGTCACAACTGCTGACGGCAGGTGAACTTCTCAATGCAGTAGTAGAACACAAGGACAAACGTTACTTTATCAAACTCGATATGCTGATCGACGCCGATCCCGGCCGCGTGCACAAGCTGTTAACCGATTACAACAAGCTTGGCCGTCTCAATGACAGCATTAAAACCAGTGAAATCGTGTATTCACTCAACGAGCGCACGCACCGCGTGCGCGTTGTGACGAAGGCCTGTGTCTTGTTTTTTTGCAAGACCATCAGGCAGATGCAGGATGTCGAGCAACTCGATAACAATATAATTGTCGCCACAGTCATCCCCGAACAAAGCGACTTTGATTATGCGCATGCGCGCTGGTCGATCCGGCGCGAGAAGGACAGGACCCGTGTCACCTTCAATGCCGATCTGAAGCCTTCATTCTGGGTACCACCCCTGATCGGCCCGCCAGTGATTAAGAAAAAGCTTTACAATGAGACCCTCGACACGATTGAGACTGTCGAACGACTCGCCAAACAACATGACACCAAAACAGTTCA
>JASFJH010000211.1:0-4268 GCA_050122215.1 Granulosicoccaceae bacterium
AGCGAGGACCGCGAGGCGGTTACAGCGGCCGTGGTCGAGCAAGCAGCCGAGACGACGGCCATTCCAGTAGAAGCAGCCGAAGTCGAATTACCGCCGGCGGAACCTGCCCCGGATATCGAAACCGCGCTGTTACGCATCGAGCATGATGAACAGCACAGTCTGCACCCGCATCTTGCATTGTTACTCCTGCGCAGCCTGCCCTTGCTCGAACTCGCCAACCGGCAATTGGGTCTGGGCATCGACGACGCCATTGCGCGCATTCGGACACAATGCGGCAGCGCTGACCAGTAAGCATCTCGCCCCCGAAGGCCGACGTCATGCAGACCCACCACGCCTACTGATGGCGTGGAACAGGCGCTGACAAGGTTTCACGTCCTGAAGGTTATACACAGATGGCTGAAACCCCATGAAATTGCAGAATATTTTCGTGGAACAGCCAGCTTTTTTGCTATAAATTCAGTGGAACATATTGATTTGTAAGTGGTTATTTAAACTGCTCAAAATCTCGCCAATCTATCCATGGCAAAGGATTTTTACGTAAAAATGACACAAAACCGCAGGTCATCCACAGAGTTATCCACAGGTTTTGTGGATAAACAGCAATCCTGTTCCCAAGACAATAACTTGGCGTGATCAGCTATCAGCCAACCTGAAGCAGCGCGGCTAACTTGCACGGTGCCAGCACCGTGCGCTCATGCTAGAGTGCGCGCATGTCGACGTCGTCCGTGATCCTGCGCGTTGCGGTACCCTCGCCCCTGCGCAGCCTGTTTGATTATCTGCCTGCCCGTCAGCAGCCTGGTGTGTGCTACACGCCCGGCATGCGCGTGCGCGTACCCTTCGGCCGACAACAGAAAATCGGCCTGGTGGTCGCGGTCTGCGATCACAGCGCGATCGACAGCAAGCGCCTCAAACCGGTCAGCGAGGTGCTCGACGAGGCCGCGATACTGCCCGCTGAACTCATGGCCTTGCTCGAGTGGGCAAGCACTTACTATCACCATGCCCCCGGTGATGTTATGCAAACTGCACTGCCCTTGTTGCTGCGGCAGGGTCACGATGCGCACGCACGTGGCGGCCAACTGGCCTGGCGGGCCATTGCCAACGCAGCCGCGCCGGACATGCTGGCGCGGGCACCGAAGCAGGCCGCCGTATATGCGCTGTTACAGCAACACCCGGACGGGCTCGACGCCGAACAACTCAAGCAGCATTTTGAGCACTGGCGCGATGCGATACGGGCACTGCAGGAGCGTGGCCTGGTTGAAACGCTGCAACGGCCATGCCTGCCACGCGAGACCGGGGCCGGCACCGAGCCGGCGCATGAACCGACGCCATGCCAGCGCAAGGCCGTCGCGGCGATCACTCCATTGCTCGACGACTTTCATTGTGTGCTGCTCGACGGTGTCACCGGCAGTGGCAAGACCGAGGTCTATCTGTCACTGATCGCGCAGGTGCTTGAGCGCGGCGGGCAGGCGCTCGTACTCGTGCCGGAGATCAATCTGACGCCGCAAACCGTGGCCCGTTTCCGGCGCCGCTTCCAGGTACCGGTGGCGGCCCTGCATTCCGGGCTATCCGACGCCCAGCGCCTGTGCGCCTGGCAAATGGCCCGCGATGGCGAGGCCGGTATCATCATTGGCACGCGCTCGGCCGTGTTCACGCCGCTGGCGCGGCCCGCCATCATCATTATCGATGAAGAACACGATGGCTCATTCAAGCAACAGGACGGCTTCCGCTACCATGCCCGCGATCTCGCGGTACGACGCGCGCAGCAATGCCGGATCCCGGTGATCCTCGGTTCGGCCACGCCTTCGCTGGAAAGTCTCGATAATGCCCGGCAGGGCCGTTATAGCCATGTCACCCTGAGCGAGCGCGCCGGTGGGGGCAAGCTGCCACCGATTGCCCTGATCGATTGCCGCAAACAACCGCTGCAACAGGGTCTGTCGAAGAGCCTGCTCGACAACATGCGCGACCACCTTGCGCGCGGCGAGCAGGTGTTGCTGTTCCTCAACCGGCGCGGCTATGCCCCGACGCTGATGTGCTATGACTGCGGCTGGACCGCGCACTGCGCGCGCTGCGATGCGCAGTTGATTGTCCATCACCGTCCGGAACGGCTGCGTTGCCACCATTGTGACCACACCGAAGCGCTGCCGACACAGTGCCCGGCGTGTGCCTCGGACAAGCTGCGGCCGCTTGGCCAGGGCACCGAGCGTATCGAGGCGGCATTGGCCGAACTGTTCCCGGGCAAGCGCGTGTTGCGCATCGATCGTGACAGCACGCGCCGTAAGGGCGCCATGCATGCGATGCTCGAGCAGATCCATCGCGGCGAGGCCGACATCCTGCTCGGTACACAAATGCTGGCCAAGGGCCATGACTTCCCCGGCGTAACGCTGGTCGGCGTCCTGAATGCCGACCAGGGTCTGTTCAGCATTGACCACCGCGCCAGCGAACGCATGGCGCAGCTCATCATCCAGGTCGCCGGGCGCGCCGGGCGCGCCATGCAACCCGGCCGCGTGCTTGTCCAGACCTGGCACCCGGATCATCCGCTGCTGCAAACCCTTATCACCCGCGGCTACCCGGCTTTTGCCGAGCAGGCGCTGGCCGAGCGTCGCGAGGCTGCCCTGCCACCGTATTCACGGCTGGCCCTGTTACGCGCCGAGGCCACTGCCGCACAGGCGCCCCAGGCCTTCCTCAGCGAAGCAGCGACTATCGCACCAACGCTGGACGGGGTCATGCTGCTTGGCCCGGTGCCGGCTCCGCTGGAGCGCCGTGGTGGTCGCTACCGCGCCCAGCTGCTCGTGCAGGCCGACTCGCGGGCCAGCCTGCACAAACTGCTGAACAACTGGCTGCCGCTCATCGAGGGATTGAAACTGGCCCGCCAGGTACGCTGGTCAGTCGATGTCGACCCGGTCGATATGTTTTGATGGTTCGACAACCGCCGCTTGCACCCGGTGCATAAGTAGCGATAATAGCCGCGGGCCGGCGACATACCGGCAATTTTTTTTGCCCGTCACGCTTTTGTATACGCCGGACAACCGGTAAGGTTTCACGATGAAAGACGATCTCGCACATTTGCTTCATACCGCACTGGCCGGCCTGCACAGTACCGGCGCGCTGGCTGTCGAGCCACCGGAGCAGATCAACATTGACCGCACGCGTGACAAGGCGCACGGTGATTTTGCGACCAATATCGCGCTCGTACTGTCCAAACCCGCCGGCTTGCCGCCGCGCGAACTGGCAGAGATGATCACACGCGCCCTGCCGGCCGAATCGATCATCAAGAAAACAGAGATCGCCGGCCCGGGCTTTATCAATTTCTTTCTCGCCAGTGACGCGCAACATGCCGTGATCGGCAACATTCTCGAGCAGGGCGAGGCCTATGGCCGCAGCGAGCTCGGCAAGAACCGGCGTATCCAGCTCGAGTTTGTCTCGGCCAATCCGACCGGCCCGCTGCACGTCGGCCATGGCCGCGGCGCCGCCTATGGTGCGACACTGGCCAACCTGCTCGGCGCCGCCGGCTATGACGTCCACCGCGAGTATTACGTCAACGATGCCGGTCGGCAGATGAACATCCTCGCCGTCAGCGTCTGGTTACGTTATCTCGAACTGGGCGAGCCGGCGTTCGAAGAACATTTTCCGGCCAACGGTTACAAGGGTGACTACGTACAGGACATCGGCGCCTTCCTGCGCAATGAATACGGTACGCGTTTCGATCGCGGTATCGACGCCGTGTTCAACGATCTGCCGCCGGACGAAGGCGAACTCGGCGGCGACAAGGAAGCACACATAGACGGCCTGATCGAGCGCGCCCGCAAGCTGCTGGGTGATGAGGATTACCAGATTGTTTTCGATGCCGGTCTCAACGAGATCACCGACAACATCCGTCGTGACCTGCTCGAGTTCGGTGTCGAATACGACGAGTGGTATTCCGAACGCACCCTGCATGTGACCGGCCGTATTGATGAATGCATCGACCGCCTGAGGCATTCCGGGCATGTCTATGAACAAAACGGCGCACTGTGGTTCCGTTCGACCGATTACGGGGATGAAAAGGATCGCGTCGTGGTGCGCGACAACGGTGTGAAGACCTACTTCGCCGCTGATATTGCCTACCACATGGACAAGCTCGAACGCGGCTTCGATCGCGTCATTGATGTGTGGGGCGAGGATCACCATGGTTATGTGCCGCGCGTGAAGGCGGCACTGGCCGCGATCGGTGATGACCCGTCGAAACTCGACGTGCTGCTCGTACAGTTCGCGGTATTGTACCGTGGCGG
>JASFJH010000212.1:0-4210 GCA_050122215.1 Granulosicoccaceae bacterium
TTGCATGATTTTGATAAACTCGTATGCCAACGTTTTAACCGGGTCTGTGAACACCGGGGCTGGGTCAATTTTTTCCGTATTGTCAGCCGTCTTGGCGACGGTGTCTTCTGGTATGCACTGGTGGTGTTGTTACCGATTATCTATGGTGCACCGGCGCTGTACGCCTCCTTTCACCTGGTGGCTGTCGGTATCAGCGGGCTTGTTGTTTACAAGCTGATCAAACAAACCACCTGCCGCAGCCGGCCCTGTCATCGCTATAACACGATAACGCCGGGGACACGTCCACTCGATCTGTACAGTTTTCCGTCGGGGCATACCCTGCATGCCGTGTCGGGAACAATTACGGTGACTCACTATTATCCCGAGCTGTTCTGGCTCTGTGCGCCGTTCGCAATCTGCGTTGCCCTGTCGCGCGTGGTGCTTGGCCTGCACTACCCGACCGATGTGTTTGCCGGCATGGCAGTCGGCGGTTTGCTGGCAGTGGGCAGTTTCTTTTTTTTCTGAACGGCGATCATGCAAGGGTAACAAGGACCGGGTATGCGAATATTGATGATCAGTGATGTGTATTTTCCACGCATCAATGGCGTTTCCACATCAATCCAGACATTCCGCTCTGAACTCAAGGCACAGGGACACGAGGTTACCCTGATCGCGCCGCAATACCCGGCAGATGACAAATTCGATGATGATGCAATTGTTCGGCTGCCATCACGCTACGTCATGTTCGATCCGGAAGACCGCATGATCAAGCCCGCGGCCATGCGTAGCCTGCGCAACACCTTGCGACAGCAACGCTTTGATATCATGCATATTCATACGCCATTCATTGCTCACTATGAAGGTCTGCGGTTAGCCAGACGCCTGGACCTGCCGTGCGTGGAGAGTTATCACACGTTTTTTGAAGAATACCTTTACCACTATATTCCTTTTTTGCCGAAACGACTGCTGCGTGCACTGGCGCGCCGCTTCAGCCGTGGCCAGTGTAACAATATGGATCACCTGGTTGTGCCATCGACCGCCATGCTGGAGGTATTGCGTGACTATGGCGTTGCTACCCCCGCAACAGTGCTACCGACCGGTATTGATATGCGGCAATTCGAGAATACCGATGGTATGCGTTTCCGGGAGAAATTCGGGATCGAGATGGAGCGGCCGTTACTGTTGCATGTTGGCCGGGTGGCCCACGAGAAAAATATTGGATTTTTGCTCAGGGTGGTTGCCGCCTTGCGGCTCCACATCCCCGGGCTGTTGTTCGTTATAGCCGGTGAAGGCCCTGCTGAACACGGCTTACGTCGCTTGGCCGGAGAGTTGGGCATTGAAGAAAATGTCAGATTTATCGGTTACCTGTCCCGGGATGGTGAGTTACAGGATTGTTACGCCGCGGCGGACGTGTTCGTGTTTGCCTCGCGTACCGAAACTCAGGGCCTGGTATTGCTCGAGGCGATGGCCTGCGGAACACCGGTGGTGTCGACCGCGGTGATGGGCACGGGGGATGTGCTCGAACAAGGCCAGGGCGCCATCGTTGTCGAAGAGCAGGTTGAGGATTATGTCAGCGAACTGCGCCGGCTGCTGGAAATGCCGGATTTACGCCATATGCTGGCGAGACGTGGCAGGCGTTATGCGGCGGGCTGGTCCTCATCTGCATTGGCAACCAGTCTCAGCGAACTCTACCAGGCGGTCATCAGGCAACAGATCCAGAATGACGAGAACTACTTCCTGCATATAGATACGAGTAACGAATAAAATCTGTCTTGCGGCTGGTTTGTGACAGTGGCCCGCCGGTTTTGTGACAGGTCGTCGCAAGCCCCTATTTATCGTTAAGAACTGTCTGTTAGTATCCGTCCTGTATGACGACAGGCTCAAAATCCCTCGATCCTGTCATATTACTGTCACACGCCGGTCATAGAATCTGCGCCCATGTCAGATGAAAACCTACGCCGTTTAATGGAAGAGAGCATATGAGCCAGGCAAGGATTCTCGTAGTTGAAGATGAAGCACCCATTCGCGAGATGGTACGGTTTGCGTTGAACCGCGCAGGTTACCTGGTCGACGAGGCCGAGGACGCCGCCCAGGCACGCGAACACATGTCGCAGATGCCACCGGACATGATGCTGGTCGACTGGATGATGCCGGGCGAAAGCGGTATTGATTTTGTGCGCAGTATCAAACGCGAGGAACACACGAAACATATTCCCGTTATCATGGTGACGGCCCGGGTCGAGGAAGATGACCGTGTCAAGGGACTGGACGTGGGTGCCGATGACTATATCTGCAAGCCCTTCTCGCCGAAGGAATTGCTCGCACGTATCAAAGCGGTGTTACGCCGCGCCCAGCCGCAATTATCGGACGAGCCGGTCGAGATCGACAATCTGCGCCTGGAGCCGGACAGCCACCGTATCACGGCAAAGGGTAAAGCGGTGGAGATGGGGCCCACCGAGTTCCGTATTTTGCATTTCTTTATGACCCATCCGGAACGTGTTTACAGTCGCGCCCAGATCCTTGACTATGTCTGGGGGAGCAATGTGTATATCGAGGAACGGACCGTGGATGTGCATATCCGCCGCCTGCGCAAGGTGCTCGCGCCAACGGGTCATGATCAGTTGATCCAGACGGTGCGCGGTGCCGGTTACCGTTTCTCCGCCAGGAGTTGATAAACATTGGCGAATATCTGGGTGGAAGAAATCTGGCGCGTGACGCTGATCGTCTTCGTCGCCGTACTGCTTGGATTGCTGACCGGGCAGTACCTGCCATGGTTGTTTATCGGCTGCTTGCTTTATCTTGGCTGGCATCTGAAAAATATTTCCCGTCTGCAACAATGGACTTCGCATCGCCTCAGTGGTGAACCACCGGAAAGCTCGGGTATCTGGGAAGAACTGTTCCTGCAGTTGTTTCGCTTTCGTCAGCGCAACAAGCGCCGGCACAAGCGCCTGGTTTCACGACTGACCCGTTTCCAGGAAGCCGCGCAGGCGCTGCCGGATGCGATTCTTGTCATGGATTTTGAAGGCACTATCGAGTGGTGTAACCGGGCCGCGACGCGCATGCTGGCTATCCACACCAGCAATGACCTCGGCCAGCGTCTTTTGAACCTGGTGCGTAATCCGAAGCTGGTCAACTACCTGGCACAGGGGGAGTTCGAGGAACCCCTGCTCCTGGCTTCGCCGACAGACGAACGCCGTACCCTGTCTATCCGGGTGGTCCCTTACGGTGAAGATCAGCAACTATTTATCGCCCGCGATATAACGCACCTGCAACGACTCGAACAGATGCGGCGCGATTTTGTTGCCAACGTCTCGCACGAAATGCGCACGCCATTGACCGTGATTACCGGCTACCTGGAGATGCTGCAGCTGGAGGATTACGACAAGGACTCGCTGCATGAGTTTGTGGAACGCATGAACCAGCAGGCAAGCCGTCTACAAAGTATTATTGGCGATTTGCTGTTGTTGTCACGGCTTGAATCCAGCACCGAGCACGCCGTCTATGAGGAGGTCAATGTGGCGCAAATGCTGAAGGTCTTGCTCGAGGAGGCCCGCTCCCTCAGTGGTGAGCATCAGCATGATATCACTCTCGAATGCGAGGAAGACCTAGTATTGTTGGGCAATGACACGGAGTTACGCAGCGCGTTTTCCAACCTGGTGTTCAACGCCGTGCGCTACACACCGGACAAGGGCCAGATAAAGATTCGCTGGTATTCTGATCAAGAGGGTGCGCATTTTGCGGTCACTGACAGCGGTATCGGGATTGCCCCGCAGCACATACCCCGCCTGACCGAGCGGTTTTACCGCGTTGACGTGGCGCGATCACGACATACCGGCGGCACCGGTCTCGGCCTGGCGATCGTCAAGCACGTCCTGCAACGTCACGAGGCCAGCCTGCGTATCGACAGTATGCCCGGCAAGGGCAGTACCTTCCGTTGTGATTTCGATAACACGCGGATACGCCACCAGGCAGCATGACAGGCCGATTATTTTTATAGTCAAATTGTCACAGAACTGTCATATACGGATCACAAGCCTGTCACACAGCCAAACCATACTTCGCGTAATGGGGATTGGTTTCCAGATTACGATTACATAGACAACTCTTTAAGGAGTCTAAGCATGAAAAAAACCGCAATTGCATTGGCAGCACTGCTCGGCCTGGCCGGCACAGGGCTGGCCACGGCTGATTCGAAGCTGGATTCACTGCCGGAATACAAACGCACCAGTGG
>JASFJH010000213.1:0-4207 GCA_050122215.1 Granulosicoccaceae bacterium
GGTCGATGCGTCAGTCAGCCAGTCCAGCGTATGAGGCAGGAAGTGGGTGAGTCCCTCGAGCACGCCGGCGGTATAGTTGCCGTTCATGCCGAGCAGGCCACCCTGTGCCAGGTACAATCTGTCGCGCTGCCCGCTGGCCTGCGCGCACCGTAATGCAGCATCACGGACATCGTCGCGGGCATTTCTTACCAGTACCGCCTGCAGCCCACTGGCCAGCACGGGCAGATCATTGCCACTGTCCCCGGCAAAAACCGTCTGCTCGGGGCTAAAGCCCTTTTGTGTCATGAGGAACTCGATGGCGTGCAACTTGGTGGCGCGTTCCGGCAACACGTCCAGCAGACCGACGTCGGCCATCTCATCAATGCTCCAGATCAGGCTGGCGCGAATTTTTTCCGCCTCCAGTCGGTTGCGCATCTGCTCGAGCAATTTATCTTGCTCGGTGTCCACCGGGGCATAATAACTGAGCTTGAAGACATTTTGTTTCTCCGCTTCCTGTAGCCGCAGCAATTCGATGTCGGCAAACAATTCACGCAGTTCTTCCTGCGTGCGTCCGCGCCAGTCGGGAGCAATCTCCTGGTACCAGTCATGCCAGGCCTGCCAGTGCCCATTCGCGATCTCGTACAGGGTAGTTCCGACATCACCGATAGCAAAGTCGGGCAGTGGCAGGTCGTACTCCTCAATGGCTTGCACAAGCAACGCCTGGTGACGGCCGCTCACGTAGACGAGCGTGACCTCGGGGCGGGCGGCCAGGCTCCGCAGCAGCGGCCGCGCCTGCGGCGACTCGGGCTGTGCGCCGTTGGGCAGGATAGTGCGATCGAGATCAGAGCAGAGCAGGACATCACGCGTCATGATCATCAATCCTGAAGATGCTTTGGCCATTCAGCCCGTGATGACCGATGATGGCGCCGGCCGCGCTCCAGCCCTGGTGCCGCGTGCCACCCGGCGTGAAGTTCTGGCCGTGAATGAATTCCGCAAATGCCCAGGGTTCGTTTTCCATGGGCAAGGCATTGGCCCAATGCACAGCCTGCAGACATGCGCGGGCCTGCCCGGTTTGCTGCCGCCGCGCCAGGTCGGCCACATAGAAACCGGTGACCATGGGCCACAAGCCGCCGTTGTGAAATTCATAGGGCCTGTTTTTGAATGTATAGGAAAACATTACCTGCAGATCCTGCCAGTCTTCATCCACGGGTTTGATGACCGGGTGAAACGCAGGGAGCAATGGTCGCTTGTCGTTGCTTACCTCTCCGGCAATGAATGCGTCTACATTGCTGCGCTGTTCGTCATCGGCGACGTCGAGGAGCGAGGCGAGCACATTGGCCAGGGCGTCGAAACGATAGCCATAGCCGCTGGGGGAGAACGATGGCATCCAGTATCGCCCGTTGCAGTGGCAGGCAGCTTGTAAACCTTTTCTGTACAGCACTTCATGATAGGCGTCATCGGGATCGGCATTGTGATCGAACCAGTAGTTGGCGCGGATGAGATGGCGCAGGCGACTGATCTTTTCCTGTAGCACATGATCGCTCGTGCCGTGCACCGCGGCATGCATGCGGGCCAGCGTGCGCAGCGCCTGCAGGTACAGCAACTGGTCGTAGAGGACGTAACCACTGTGCAGGTACTCGTCTGCCCAGTCGCCGGTCAGCGGTATATAGAGCAAGCCCCGGTTGTTGAACTCCCAGGCACCGAGCAGGAAACGCACCTTTTCGATAGCGGGCAGCAGGTTTTCCAGGAACTCATCATCACCTGTTGCCTGCCAGTATTCCCCGCAGCCGATGAGGAACCAGAGATCGGCATCCACGCGCCCGGTGGTACCCCCGTAACTGATGCGTTCAGCGACAGGATCGACATTACTGGGGATCTCGCCATGCGGTCCCTGGTATTCAGCCAGTATCTCGAAGGTGTGGCGGGCCGCCTGCACAAGTTCATGATCTTCAGTGAGCAATGCCGCAAGCGAGATGATCGCTCCGTCACGAGCCCAGATACGGTGATAGTTGTGGTTCTCGCTGGGCGAGGCCATGAAGCCGTTGGCGGTACCGCAGGCGTGGAGCAGTTCAACTGCCTTGTCGTAGCCGGCGTCCACTGCCCCTGTATTATCCAGCGTTGTACGGCTGCGGTTATGCGGCATGGCTGAGATTTTCATCCTGCTTTGGGCTGAATGTGCTATTCACTGTACCTGTCAGAAGCATAACAAACGATTCGGGGCCTGATAACCGCTTCGCTTGATGTTTCCCATCATTGCGGTGAAGAATGGGCCGGGCATTGAAATTTTTCAATGCCCGGCAGACCTTCCTTGCATAGGGTTAGAGCGACAAACAGGTGCGTGCCCCGGTTCTGAACAGGCATGGCGGGAGAGGGCGGTGTCCAGGATACTCACATTGTACAGCGAATATGGCCAGTCTATCTGGTTGGACTATATCGCTCGAAATCTGTTGATTGATGGCGGATTACGAGCATTGGTCGCCGAGGGCGTGCGCGGGGTGACCAGTAATCCCACCATATTCCAAAAGGCGATCGCCAATGGTACGAGCTACGACGATGCAATCAGCGAACTGTTACACATCGATAATGAGCTTGATGATGAAATTCTATACGAGTGGCTGATTATTCAGGATGCGCAAATGGCGGCGGATATCCTCGATCCGGTCTACGACAGCAGTGGGGGAGATGATGGTTTCGTTAGCCTGGAAGTCTCTCCCCATCTCGCCTATGACACCGATGCAACCATTGATGCAGCCCGCCATTTATGGCGGGCCGTCGATCGTCCTAACCTCATGATCAAGGTCCCTGCGACCGTGCCCGGCTTGCTGGCGATCGAGCATCTCATTGCAGAGGGTATCAACGTCAATGCCACGCTCTTGTTCTCGGTCACGCGCTACAAGGCAGTGGCAGAAGCCTATATTCGTGGCTTGTCCTCGAATGCCAGTCCGGAAAAGGTTGCCTCGGTGGCATCGTTCTTCGTGAGTCGGGTGGATAGCAAGGTTGATGCCGCTCTGGCGGAAATTGCTACGAAGGAAGCTCAGGCGCTGCAGGGTAAAATTGCGGTTGCCAATGTGAAGATGGCCTACCAGCATTTCAAAGAGATTATCAGTTCGACGCACTTCGAGACCGAGCGCAGGCGTGGAGCGCGACCGCAGCGGCCGCTCTGGGCCAGCACGAGCACCAAGAATCCGGCGTATTCCGAGGTGCTTTACGTAGAGCAGTTGATCGGGCCGAAGACGGTAAACACGGTGCCCCCGGAGACACTGGATGCATTCCAGGTACAGGGTGATCTGCGTAATACCCTGGAAGTTGATGTTGATGCCGCCAGGCGGGAACTCAATGCGTTGGACGCGTTGGGGATCGATCTGGCGCAGATCACACAGGCGCTGGAGAAAGAGGGGGTCCAGAAATTCGCGGACTCCTATGACCAATTGCTGGCAGTCCTGAAAGAAAAGCGACGTTCAATAGTCAGCTAGTCTGCAGGCTGGTCCCACAGGGAGGTGCTTTGAAGCTCTGTAACGAGCAACCGGATTGGCCCGGCATTGAAATATTTCAATGCAGTAATGCAGATCCCTGATGTCTAATCGACAACATGATAACCGGGACACTACAGCACCATGATCAGGCGATGACAATCTGGATTTTGGTCACGGACGGTGAACGGCTAAGGATAGTTGAAATCGGGGATCCGGATGGAGCACCACGCGAGGTGGATGTTAATGGTCTGGTCGAGGCGGTTACCCAGGCAGTGGCAATGCGCGACCCCTCGCTTCTCGACAATCAGCGATCTATGCAAAGAGGGAATGTCATGGTCAACGCCGATCCTGTCATGGCTAATTTCACACATATGACAAGTGGCCTCCTTGAACAGGCTCAGCGACTGGACCTGTTCGATCAGCTTGTTGTGATCGCTCCACCTGGAATTTTTGACCTGCTGATCGGTATCCTGAGCAGAGAAGTCCGCGAGTCATTGATACTTGAGCTGGAAGCCGATCTGATGGATGCCGATTCAGGGGTGATTCGCGCAAGTCTGCCCATATGAATACGATTCTGCACAGAGTGAAATCAGTGAACCTGTTGCATACGGCAAGAGAATTGGGGCGTTATACCTTGCTGGCCGTTGATGGTGAGATAGGCAACGTTGAGGAATTCTACTTCGATGACGAGACGTGGGCGGTGCGCTATCTGGTCGTAAATACCGGCGGCTGGCTTATGGGCCGACGCGTTCTGA
>JASFJH010000214.1:0-4173 GCA_050122215.1 Granulosicoccaceae bacterium
TACATGCATTTCGCCATGACGTACCAGTTCCTGGAGCAGAACGACCTGTGGGCCGGTGAGTCCGAATTCCTGCGCCAGGCGTCTTGAATGCAGGTCGATGGCACGCACGATGCGGCGCAGCGCGATCAATATCTGATCATTGATCTCTTTATTGAATGCCATTTTCTCCGAATTCACTCATATAACTAAGGTAATTATATAGGGCACGAAATATTAACACAAATTTCGACATTTGCCGATATGCTGTCTACCAGCCTAATTCATTGAGTATTCAGCGAGTAATGACGTTGATCAAATGTGAGGATTCCTTACAATCAGGCTATATATTGTTTCGGACCCAAAATAAATGAACCGGTGTTGCCGTCACGTACAACCCGGGCCTGGCTGTCCCCGGTTTGCCAGATTAACCGGGATTTCAAGGCGCAGGGAGGGCAGAGAAAACTGATGAAAAAGACGATGCTTACCCGCAACAGCGCCGAAAAGCTTCGCGAGGAATTAACATGGCTCAAACAGGAAGAGCATTTGCGTGCAATCGAGGCCATTGCGGATGCGCGCGAATCCCCTGATTTTCAGAACAGCACGGCATATTTGCAGGCAGTAGAGCGACGACAGCTGATCGAACTCAGAATTGATGAACTGCAAAGCAAGCTGTCTAACGCGCAGGTCATCGACGTCGAAACAATGCCTGCCGACAGCCGTGTGGTGTTCGGTGCCCTGGTTACGCTGCAAACGGACTCCAAGGGAGAACCCGTCTGTTACCGCATCGTGGGAGAAGATGAGGCGGACATCTCGACCGGCAAGCTATCTGTTTCGGCACCGCTTGGGCGTGCGCTGCTGGGGCGGGAAGAACATGAACAGATCACCGTAGAGACTCCCGGGGGGACACGGACATACCGGATTCTGGAAATACGATATGGGCTATAGGGTTTTGGATGAAGGCTGTGCCGGTCATTTAAACCAGGTGCTCACTCCAGGCGAACCGTGAGTAGAGACGATCTCACGAAAGCCGGGCGAAAATGGCGCAATCGTACTCTGTTTCGAAAACGGCGAAGCCCCCTGGGGATCTTCTTACGTTTCACGCTGTTCCTTGTTCTCATTATCCTCATGGTCTACAGCATCTTTGTCGGGTTCGCGCTGTAACAACAATGCGCCTTTCAGTTATGTGGGCGTTGGATTGTTTTGAACGAGCGACGCATCAGTGCTGATGTGCGACGATCTGCCACAGGTAATACATGACGCATGGCGGGGTTGGTACAACTGTGCATAATTAATGGCAGCTAATGTGGCAGTCACAACGGCTGGATTACGTTAGGAAAAATGGAAACTGTGTCGTATTCTTGAGAAAAGAATATCGCGCTGACGAACAATAGCAACGAACAGGATGTTCCCATGAAACTGTTTCCTTTACCCCTGTTGTTACTTATGTATTTGCTTTCCCCGGTACAAGCGGCGCCGTTGCCGCCGGAGCAAGTGCCGGTCCCGCTGCAACCCTGGGTGGACTGGGTACTGTATGACGTGAAGGATCACGAGTGTCCGTTCCTGTACAACAGTCATCAGCAACGTCGCTGTGCCTGGCCGACACAACTGGAACTGCAACTGCGCAATGAGGGTGGTGCTTTCCAGCAACAATGGCGTGTCTACCAGGACAGCTGGCTGCAGTTACCCGGTAATAGCAAACACTGGCCCCAGGAAGTGACCATCAATGGCAAACCTGCCGTGGTACAGGAACGTCATGGTTTCCCCGTGTTGCGGCTGGCAGCAGGCAAGTACAGCATAGCGGGACGCTTTGATTGGCAGCGCTTGCCGGAAAGCCTGCAGGTTCCCGCCGATGTAGGCCTGTTGCGGCTTGAGGTGAACCGTCAGCTCATCCAGTTCCCGGATGTGAATAACCAGGGACAACTGTGGCTGCGCGAACGCGACGTCGGTGAGAAAGAAGGCGCCGACGGGGATAGCCTGAGCATGCAGGTGTACCGCAATGTCCGCGATCACATCCCGTTACAGGTGACTACCCAGATTCAGCTTGATGTCTCCGGGGCACAGCGCGAAGTCGTGCTCGGTACGCCCTTGCTGGCAGAGCATATTCCCTGGGCGATTCACAGCCCGTTGCCGGCGCGCCTCGAGCCGGACGGGCGTCTGCGTATGCAGGTGCGTCCCGGGCACTGGGTCATCAACGTGACATCACGGCATCCCGCTAACATTACTGCCCTGAGCTTGCCGGGCCAGGCTGCGCCGTGGCCGGCCGATGAAGTGTGGGTGTTCAGTGCGGATACCGCCAATCGGCTTGTCGAAGTGAGCGGTGTGGATACGGTGGATCCGCGTCAGACCAACCTGCCGCCGCAGTGGCACAAACTGCCCGCCTACCGCCTGCACGCGGGCGACACGATGACCTTGAACGTGATCCGCCGTGGTGATCCGGAGCCTGAACCGGACCGGCTGTCGCTGCGCCGCAATCTGTGGCTGGATTTCGACGGGGATGGTTACACTGTGCAGGACAGCATCACGGGCACGATGACCAGGCACTGGCGTCTTGAGGCGCAACCTGCGCTGGCGCTGGGGCGGGTCGTGATCGACGGGCAACCACAGTTCATTACTTCTTTGCCGGATTCGGAGCGTCACGGCGTGGAAGTGCGGCGCGGCAGCCTGAATCTCAGCGCGGACAGCCGTATCAGCGAAGACATAAAACGCATCCCCGCGATCGGCTGGGCGCAGGATTTCCAGTCAGTCTCGTCGCTGTTGCACCTGCCACCTGGCTGGACGCTGTTCACTGCCACCGGTATGGATAATGAGCCGTCCACCTGGATCAACCGCTGGACCCTGCTGGATCTGTTCATGGTGCTGATCCTTTCCATTTCAGTGATGCGCCTGTGGGACTGGCGTTGGGGCGCCCTGGCACTGTTAACGCTGACGCTCACCTGGCACCAGCAACCACTGGCGCCGCAATACATCTGGGTACACCTGCTTATTGCGATTGCCCTGTTGCGCGTGCTTCGCAAGGGGCGTTTTCATACGCTGGTGAAGTGGTATCGCAACCTCAGCCTGCTGGCATTGATCCTTATGCTGGTGCCATTCATGGTCGAGCAGGTGCGTAATGGTATTTACCCGCAACTGGAACGCAGCCAGGTGCAGTACCGCTCACTGGACCAGGTCTTTAAACCTTCCATGCCGGTGGAACAGGCCAGAACCTTGCGCGACGAGCTACAACGAGAAGAGCGTCTGCGCGACAAGGCCGGGGTCATGATCGAGGGTCTTGCCGAGGCGCCGGCGAAGGTAATAGCGCCGGATTATTATGGCGAGGCACGTAACCCGTTGCTCACGGATCCGAAGGCCAACGTCCAGACCGGTCCCGGTCTGCCAATCTGGACATGGAAACAGGTGAAATTCGAATGGAACGGCCCGGTACGCCAGGGCCAACAGGTCAGACTGCTATTGTTCTCACCGAGCGTGAACATGCTGTTGAACTTCCTGCGCGTGTTGTTGATCGCGGCGCTGTTCCTGCTCGTGGCCGGTATTATCAAGCAACGCACGAAGGGTGGCAGTTCATCCGGAGGGGCAGCGACGGCAGGCATGGCCCTGTTGGCGACGATGTTATGGCTGCCTTCCGGGGATCTCCATGCACAGCCCGGGAAGGCCGGTGATAGTTATCCGGGTGATGCGTTGTTAACGGAATTGAAACAGCGTTTGCTGGCAGCCCCGGAATGTCTGCCGCAATGTGCCCAGGTATCGCGTATGCAACTGGACATCGATCAGCGACAGTTGCAATTACGCCTGGAGATCCACAGTGAACAAGGGGTCGCCGTGCCGTTGCCGTCCAGCGCGACGCAATGGCTGCCCGACAAGGTGCTCGTGGATGGCAAGGCCGCCCGCGATCTGTATCGCGATAAGAACGGAACGCTCTGGGCCAAACTGGAGAAAGGGAGTCACCAGCTAATACTCGCCGGTCCGTTGCCGGCGCGTGCGGATTTCCAGCTACCACTGCCGCTGAAGCCGAAGCAGGGCAGTGTCCGGGCCGAGGGCTGGAACGTGGAAGGTATCCACGCTGATGGCGAGGTGGAGGGGCAGTTGAAATTCACGCGCCTGAAGCAGCTGGATGCCGGAACACAAATCTCTTCGCTCGAACCGGGCAGCCTGCCACCGTTTGTGCGCATCGAACGCGTATTGTTGCTGGGCCTGGAC
>JASFJH010000215.1:0-4156 GCA_050122215.1 Granulosicoccaceae bacterium
CGCTGAGCATGATCCGGCATGCCGAACAACGCGGTGAGATAAGGCCGGGGGACACGCTGATCGAGGCGACCAGCGGCAATACCGGCATCGCACTGGCGATGGCCGCGGCGATGAAGGGCTACCGTATGGTGCTGATCATGCCCGAGCATATGAGCGAGGAGCGCCGTGGTGCGATGAAGGCCTTCGGTGCCGAGATCATCCTGACCCCGCGCGAGGGCAGTATGGAGGCCGCCATCGACCTGGCCCGCGACATGGAGGCCAACGGTGAGGGCAAGGTGCTCGACCAGTTTTCCAACCCGGACAATCCGCGCGCGCATTATGAAGGCACCGGCCCGGAGATCTGGCGCGATACCGGGGGCAATGTGACTCACTTTGTCAGCGCGATGGGTACAACCGGCACCATCATGGGCACCTCACGCTACCTGAAGGAACAGAACAGCAACATCCGTATTGTCGGCGTGCAACCCGAGGAAGGCTCATCCATCCCCGGTATCCGCCGCTGGCCGGAAGAGTACCTGCCGAAGATTTATGAAGCGAGCCGGGTCGACCAGATCATTGATGTCAGCCAGCAGGAGGCGGAAGACACGGCCCGCGCGCTGGCAGCGAAAGAGGGCATCTTTGCCGGCATCTCCTCGGGCGGTGCCGTGGCCGCGTCGCTGAAGTTGTCACGCGAGGTGGAAAACGCAGTGATCGTGTCCATCATCTGCGATCGCGGTGATCGTTACCTGTCCACAGGGGTATTCCCGGCCTGATCATGAATGTCCTCGTCTTTGATATCGAAACTATTCCCGATGTAGACAGTGGTCGTCGTCTGTACGATCTCGATGGCCTCTCTGACAAGGAAGTGGCCAACATCCTGTTCCACCTGCGCCGCCAGGAAACCGGCAGCGACTTTCTGCGCCTGCACCTGCAACGCATCGTCGCGATCTCGATTGTCTATCGTGGCCGCGACAACGTGCGCGTCTGGTCGCTCGGCGAAGAGGACTCGGATGAGGCGGAAATTGTGCAACGCTTTTATGACGGTATCGACAAGTTCACGCCGACACTCGTGTCGTGGAATGGCGGTGGTTTCGACCTGCCGGTCCTGCATTACCGCGCCTTGCTGCATGGCATCAGCGCGCCGCGTTACTGGGAGACGGGTGACAATGATCAGAGTTTCCGCTGGAACAATTATTTGAGTCGCTTTCATTCACGGCACACCGACCTCATGGACGTGCTGGCCGGTTTCCAGCCGCGTGCCAACGCACCGCTGGATCAGATCGCGACCATGCTCGGTTTCCCGGGCAAGATGGGCATGGACGGCTCCAAGGTCTGGGATGCCTTCCGGGACGGGCAGATCAGGGCAATTCGCGATTATTGCGAAACCGATGTCCTGAACACCTACCTCGTGTACCTGCGTTTTGAATTGATCCGCGGCAATATCAGTCAGGACGAGTACGCGGCCGAGTGCCAGTTGTTGCGCGACATGCTGCGCGATTCCGAACAGCCTCACCTGCGCGAATTCGAGCAGGCCTGGTCTGCCAGCTAAATTTCACCCGTTATTCATTATGGCACGTCGTCGAAAGAAATTGCCGGTTGAACCGGTGCTGGCCGAGATCGAATCGCTGGATCACGACGGGCGTGGTGTGGCGCACATCGATGGCAAGGTCGTGTTTATTGATAATGCGTTGCCGGGCGAACAGGTCATGTTCTGTTACACGCAGCAACGCCGCAAATTCGACCAGGGCAGGGTTGTCGAGGTCCTCAAGGCCTCTGCAGATCGGGTCACACCGAAATGCCCGCACTTCGGTGTGTGCGGTGGTTGCGCCCTGCAACATATGTCGAATGCAGCCCAGATCAGGCACAAACAGCAGGTGCTCGCCGAGCAATTGCAGCATATCGGCAAAATTACCGTGCCAGACTTTCTTCCGGCCCTTGTGGGTAAGGAGTGGGGCTATCGCCGCAAGGCGCGCCTGGGTGTGCGTTATGCCATCAAGAAAGAACAGCTCATGGTCGGTTTTCGTGAACGTTATGGCCGGTTTATTACCGAGATGGATTCCTGTGAAGTACTGGACGCCTCGGTTGGCAAACGCATCGCGCTGCTGAAGCAGCTCATTGCCAGCCTGCATGCCTATGACCGGATTGCCCAGATTGAAGTGGCGGTCGGTGATAACGCGACGGCGCTCGTATTTCGTAACCTGGTCGAACTGGATGAGCAGGACAGACAGGCACTGATGGATTTTGCGCGTGCCGAAGGTGTGCAGGTCTGGTTACAACCGAAAGGCCCGGAAACGATCTACCCCTTGTGGCCCGACGATGCGCAACTGTATTACGAACTGCCGGAATACGATGTGCATGTTGATTTTCTGCCGGTGGACTTCACGCAGGTCAATGGTGAGCTGAATCGCAAGATGGTGGCCCATGCCCTGGGCCTGCTTGAACTTTCTGCAGAACAGACCGTGCTGGACCTGTTCTGTGGCCTGGGTAACTTCACCATGCCCCTGTCGCGCAAGGTCAAACAGGTCATCGCGATTGAAGGTTCCGAAAGTCTTGTCGAGCGTGCCCATGCCAATGCATCGCGTAACGGTATTGAAAATGTCGAGTATCACGTTGCCGATTTGTTTCAGGGCCTTCCTGAATATGTTGGCAGGGCGGAGCGCGTGTTACTCGACCCGCCACGCAGCGGTGCATTCGCGATTGTCAGTGATATCGAACGTATCGCACCGCAGCGGATCGTGTATGTGTCATGCAACACGGCGACACTGGCAAGGGATGCGGGTGTGCTTGTCAATGACAAGGGTTACCGCCTGGTCACTGCCGGCATTATGGATATGTTCCCGCATACGGCGCATGCCGAGGCCATCGCCATGTTTGAAAAGCCCTGATTATTGTTCTTGCCGTTGGCGGTGTGCCAACCACTGGCCGGAACGTATCAGCATGTCAGGTCTGACCGGACGGTTATACACGTAGCACCAGGCCTCGACCTCGCGCTTGAGCGGCAGGCAGGTGACCATGATCCGGCGACGCAGGTACAGGCTGTTGCTTTCATCGTTCGGCCGGTAGTCTTCGAACCTGTCCAGCAAGTGCAGGTTGAAGCTGGCACGACTTAGTTCAACGACCGCGCCGAACACGCGATTGCCCGGCCGGTCGCTCGTAACCAGGGCAGGGTAATCGCCCAGATCGAATAATTGTCCCTGTACGTAACCCTGATACAGGACACGCGTGAAGCGTGAGATAATCCGGTCAACCTGCTGGTGGCCGGTACCTTCGAGTAATGAGCCGTAAAGAAACAATAATTGCGTACGAGACATGGCAACACTATGACACAGAACCTGTATGACAGCATCCGCGCCATCCAGTGGCAGGGTGATCACCTGAGTCTGCTCGATCAACGGCTGTTACCGGGGCAGGAAACCTGGATTGAGCTGCATGATGCCCGAACTACTGCAGGCGCGATCCGCGACATGGTGGTACGTGGCGCGCCGGCAATCGGGATTACGGCGGCCTATGGCGTCGCGCTCGCCGCACGTGTCCGCTACGCGCAGTCGCCGCAGGCATGGCAACAGCATATCGAGGAAGATCTGCAGGTGCTTGCTGCCTCGCGACCGACGGCCGTGAACCTGTTCTGGGCGCTGGACCGGATGCGCGCCCGCCTGCGAGACATTGAGGGCGATCCCTTTCCGGCAGCGCTGGCCGAGGCACAGGCCATACATGAAGAAGATATTGCCGCCAATCGCCGCATGGGTGAACTGGGCGCGGCCTTCATCAGCGAAGGCAGCGGTGTGCTGACGCATTGCAATACCGGCTCGCTCGCCACCGGCGGCTATGGCACGGCGCTTGGCGTGATCCGCCGGGCCTGGCAGGAGGGCCGCCTGAACCGGGTGTTTGCCGATGAAACCCGGCCGTGGTTGCAGGGGGCACGCCTGACCGCCTGGGAACTCGTGCAGGACCATATCCCGGTCTCACTCGTCGTGGAAGGTGCGGCAGCAGGACTCATGCAGTCAGGCGAGGTGCAGTGGTTCATCGTCGGCGCTGATCGGGTGGCGGCGAACGGCGATACCGCGAACAAGATCGGTACCTGTACGGCGGCAATCGTGGCCCGTCATTTCGGTGTCAGGGTCATGGTGGTGGCGCCGACCTCGACCATCGATCCGGCCACGCCGAACGGTGAGGCGAT
>JASFJH010000216.1:0-4135 GCA_050122215.1 Granulosicoccaceae bacterium
CTGGTCAGAGCCTGTGATTTCAGTTACAGGAGATGTGCTGGGCGCTTTTACCATTTTTTACCGTGAACCGCGTGCTCCGACTCAATCGGAGGTGGAATACATCCAGGATTCCGCACGACTGGCAGGCATTGCTATCGAACACAAGCGGGCTGAGGATGCGCTGAGTGAGAGCGAGGCACGTTATCGTTTGGTTGTACAGCAACAAACCGAGTTAATCTGCCGTTTTAAACCGGATTTTACGCTGACATTCGTCAACGATGCCTATTGCCGGTATTTTGGTAAAACTGAGCGTGAGTTGACAGGCCTGGACTTTTTTACCCTGATTCCCAAAGAGGCCTGGAGATCGGCACGTCAACATTTTGCCTCTTTTACTCCCGAACGGAGCGTGCAAGTTCAACAGCACCCTGTCATTACCCCCGATGGTTCACAACGATGGCAACAATGGACAAACCAGGCTTTTTTTGACGAAAGTGGGAAACTTCTTGAGTTTCAGGCTGTGGGAACAGATATCACCGAACTCAAACTGGCGGAAGAAAAAACACAGGAACTGCTTAAACAAAACCGTCAGCTGACCCAACGCCTCTTTCAGGCGCAGGAAGAAGAACGTCGACACCTGGCACGGGAACTGCATGATGAGTTTGGCCAATGGTTGACAGTCATGCATCTTCATACCCGAAGCATTATTGATCGTTGCCAGGGCCGCAAGAATGACACCTGTGAAAGCGCAAAAGTGATTGAAGAAAGCGCCAAACGTATGCATGAGAGTATCCGTAATATCAGGCGTAGCCTTAGACCGACTTTACTGGATGAAATTGGCCTGACGGAGAGTCTGCGTGAACTCGTATCCCAATGGCAGTTACAGCATACCAATGTGGACTGTGACATGGTTATTGGGGATGGGCTGGACAACCTGGGTGAAATAATCAGTATCACGGCATACCGACTGGTTCAGGAAGCATTGAATAATGTGGCCAGACATGCGGAGGCTGGCAAGGTGCTGATTACTGCAAGGCTGGAGTCATCAGGCGTATCGCCTGACAGGCTGAATATAGTGATCGAAGATGATGGAAAGGGAATGGATCCGGATCAGCCCACAAACGGCTTTGGTCTGGTTGGCATGCGTGAGCGTATACTGGCGGTAGGTGGTGAGTTCAATATCGACAGTTCTCCCGGGAAAGGTACGTGTCTCGAGATTCTGTTGCCGCTCAATCAGCAGGAAAATGTGTAATATAAAAGGTTCTTGTACATCCTCCTGAACTGCGTTTCCAGGAACTTACTTTACTCGAGAGGATTCGATGAAAATCAACGAACTCCACAACGCGGCGCTCTTTCGTCAGCAATGTTACATTGATGGCGACTGGGTCGATGCCGATAACCGGAATATTATTGAGGTAGTCAATCCGGCCAACAACGAGGTGCTGGGTAGCGTGCCTGCTATGGGTGCTGCCGAAACGAATGTCGCGATTGCCGCGGCGGACAGTGCTTTCAGGAGCTGGCGCAACAAGACGGCAGCCGAACGCGCCAAGATCCTGCATCGCTGGTATGAATTGATGCTGGAAAACCAGGATGATCTCGGGGCCCTGATGACTCTCGAACAGGGTAAACCGCTGGCCGAGGCCAAAGGCGAAATCGCCTATGCCGCATCCTTCCTGCAATGGTTTTCCGAAGAAGCCAAGCGGGCCTACGGCGATACCATTCCCGCGGCCAAACCGGGCCAGCATATTGTGGTGATCAAGCAGCCGGTCGGTGTGTCGGCCGCGATCACGCCGTGGAATTTTCCGGCAGCCATGATTACCCGCAAGGCCGGCGCAGCACTGGCGGCCGGTTGTTCCATGGTCGTGAAACCGGCTTCGGAGACGCCTTTCTCCGCCCTGGCATTGGCCGAGCTGGGCGAGCGCGCCGGTTTACCGGCGGGTGTGTTTAACGTCATTACCGGCAGTGCCCGGGAGATCGGCCAGGCGCTTAACCACAGCAGCACGGTGCGCAAGATCAGTTTTACCGGTTCCACAGAGGTTGGCCGGATCTTGATGCGACAAAGCGCAGAACACATCCAGAAGATTTCCCTCGAGCTCGGCGGCAACGCCCCGTTTATCGTGTTCGATGACGCCGATATCGACCGTGCGGTAGAAGGCGCCATTGCCTCCAAGTTTCGTAATACCGGTCAGACCTGCGTTTGTGTCAACCGTTTTATCGTGCAGGACGGCGTCCACGATGTCTTTGTTGAAAAACTGAAGCAGGAAATGCAAAAGCTCAAGGCCGGTGACGGCTTCGAAGAGGGCGTAAACCAGTCGGCGCTGATCAATGACGCAGCGGTGCGCAAGGTGGAAGAGCATCTGCACAATGCCCTGGAGGGGGGCGCCACCATTCTCACGGGTGGCGAACCCCATCCACTCGGTGGCCATTTTGTCTCGCCGACGCTGGTGACCGGCGTGAAACCCGACATGATGGTGTGCCAGGAAGAAACCTTCGGACCGCTCGCGGCGATTATCCGCTTCGAGACCGAGGAAGAGGCGATTGAAATCGCCAATGATACGCCGTTTGGTCTGTCAGCCTACTTTTACAGCCGCGATATTCACCGTATCTGGCGAGTGGCCGAAGCGCTCGAGGCCGGCATGATTGGCATCAATGAAGGCATCATTTCCAACCCGGCTGCCCCGTTCGGCGGCGTGAAAGAATCCGGGCTTGGCCGCGAAGGTTCCAAATATGGCATGGATGAATACATGGAAGTGAAATATCTGTGCATGGGGAGTGAATAATGGCTCTGCACAATGGGGCGTAAGAAAACCTGGAAAATTGCTGTCTTGCCCGGTGATGGTATCGGCGAAGAGGTCATCGCTGCGACCCTGCCCGTGCTGGTCGCCGTAGCCGAACAATCCGGGCTTGAGCTCGAGTACGAGACGTTTGCATGGCCGAGTAGTGCCTGGCATTGCAAAACAGGTCAGATGATGCCGGACGACGCGCTGGAGCAGTTGCGGCGCTATGACGCGATGCTGCTCGGGGCTCTCGGCGATCCGGGTCCGCTCAGTGATAGTAACCGTTACGTGTTGCCAGACGGTATCTCGCTTGCACCACTGTTAACCTTGCGTAAAGACTTCGATCTATGGGCCTGTGAGCGCCCGGCGCGCTACTATCCCGGTGCCCGTCAGTACCTTGCCGATCCACGCTCCCTGGAAATGGACATGCTCGTCATCCGTGAAAACAGCGAGGGCGAGTACGTCAACCAGGGCGGGCGTTTGCATCGCGGCACAGCATATGAAATCGCAACGCAAGTCGAAGTCTTTACCCGCGTGGCGACTGAGCGTCTGATCCGGCACGCCTTCGAGTCGGCAACGCGGCGCCTGGAAAAACGCCGCCAGGGGGTTCTGCCGGCCAAGACATTTCATGATGATCGCGGCGGCGGGGCCGGGGCGCAGGTGTGTCTCGTTACCAAACGAAACGCCTTACCGTACTGGGGCGAGCTGTATACCGAGGTCTTTAACGAGATCGGTCGAGACTATCCCGATATCGGTATGCATCACGAGCTGGTCGATGCGGCCTGCATGAAGTTTGTGCAGTCGCCGTGGCTGTTTGATGTCGTCGTTGCCAGTAACTTGCAGGGTGATATCCTTACCGATCTGGCCGCCGTACTCTCCGGCGGCATGGGCGTCGCGCCATCGTGCAATATAAAGCCGGACGACCGCAGTGTGCCACCACTGTTCGAACCCACGCATGGCAGTGCCCCGGATATCGCCGGCCAGGGCAAGGCCGATCCGCGCGCCATGATCCTGACCGCGGCGATGATGCTCGAATGGATGGGAATTGAAGACGATGCGGCGCAGGCTGCCTGCCTCAAGGTTCGGCGCGCGGTGGAAAAGGATCTGTCGAAAAAACTTGAAGGCCGCAGTACTGAAGCGATCAGGAATGCCGTGATGGCGGCGCTTTAACTTGAGTTGCTCCTGCTTATCAACTAATACTCTTTAATAAATACCTCCGACTACAGGATTTACGCTATGAGCCACCTTTCACCCTTATTGCAGCAATCCAGTGACATTCTCGCAGCACGTGGCGAAGGTGCCTGGCTGTATGACGCCGATGGCTCAAAATACCTGGACTTCACTGCCGGTATTGGCGTCACCAGTACCGGCCATTGCCACCC
>JASFJH010000217.1:0-4056 GCA_050122215.1 Granulosicoccaceae bacterium
TTCCAGCACCAGCGGCCCCTTGTCCCTGTCGAGCACGATATCCACACCGACATAGCCCAGACCGGCCAGTTCGTGGCAGCGTGCCGCCAGTGCCAGCAGGCGATCCCAGTATGGCACCTGGATGCCGTTGACCTCGTTGCCGGTATCCGGGTGTTCGGTAATGATGTCGTTGCGCCACACCGCCGTCAACGTTCGTCCCGTAGCGATATCGATACCGGCACCAATCGCCCCCTGGTGGAGGTTGGCCTTGCCATCAGACATGCGCGTCGGCAGGCGTACCATGGACATCACCGGCACCCCGCGGAAGACAATGATGCGCACATCGGGTACACCCAGGTAGGTAATGCGTTCGAACACCGGGTCGAACTGCACACGGTACTCGATGAGCATCTTGTCCGGCTGGCCACCGAGGCTGTACATGCCGCTCAGGATATTGGAGACATGGTGCGCCATCTCTCTACCATCCATGAGCGTACCGTTGGCCTTGCGGTACAGTTCCTTGCTCCTGCCGACAATAACAACAATGCCGTTACCGCCGCTGCCCCGGGCAGGCTTGATGACAAAATCCCTGTGGTCGTGCAACAGTGACGGTAACGCTGCAATCTGGCGTTCGATCTCCACCACGCCGTACAGTTCCGGAACGGCTATGCCAGAAGCCTCGGCAAGACGCTTGGTACGCAACTTGTCATCCACAAGTGGATAGAGATGCCGCGGGTTGTGCTTTAACGTGTATTCGGCGTTGCGCTGATTAATCCCCAGCACACCTTTCTCACGCAAACGTCTGGCCAGGGCAAACATCATCGCCCCTCCTTTGCCAGTATCTTGAAACGTACAAGTTCGGACATACGATAGCCGGTATAACGCCCCAGCAACAACGTCATGGCCAATACGACCAATAACAGTTCCGGAAAAACGAAAATAATATGCACAACATAACTGTTACTCATAACCAGGAAGGCGATCGCTGCCACGACAAGACTTCCTGCACCCTGCTGTATGGCCTCGGCAGGTCCGCGTTCATCCCAGACAATGGACATGCGCTCAATGGTCATGGTGAGGATCACCATGGGGAACAACGCAATGGACAGGCCCCGTTCCAGGCCCAGCTGATGACTGAATATACTGATACCTGCCATCAGCATAACCACCACGATCAGAACGGCGGCAAGCCGCGGCACCAGTAACAGCTTGAGCCTGTCCAGGTAGAAACGCATCGCCAGCCCCAGTGCCACCACCAGGGTAAACATGACGATGCCCCACAACAGCTGGGTCTCGCGGAAGGCCAGGGCGATCAGCACAGGCATGAAGGTACCGAAGGTCTTCACCCCTACCATGTTCCTGAGGATCACGAGTAAAAAGGCACCCAGCGGTATCAGTAGCAGTACCCGGTATACCTCCTGGGTCTGCACCGGCAGACTGAACAGGGAAAACTGCATCACATGCGGACTGACAATACTGCTGCGCACTGCGGCGGCGCGCATACTGGCCTGTTCGCCGCGCCTGATCGAAATCACGATATCCGGCCGGCGAGCACCTTCCAACTGTACCTGCTGCTCCGAACCACGCCACAGAGTCAGGTAATCCTCGGGCTGCCCTGCCTCACCGGTATCCGGGTCATAGTAGCGCCATTGCTGCTTGCCATCGTGTACCTGCAGCCACGGCACAATTTTGACATCCCGCCCCTCTTCGAGGCGCACACCCTGAATAATCCTGGCCGGAATATCATCAAGGGCCAGAACCTGGATGGCAGTTTCGATACGCTTTTGTGCATCGGCCTTCTTACCGGCCAGCAGCGCTGCATTGGTATCGCGCCCGGGTTGCTTCAAGCGCTGCAGCAATTGCGCCACGAGGGTGTCCCGGTCGGCAGATCGCTCGCGGATCTCGGCGAGCAACGCGATAGCTGCAACCCGTTGCGCCTCTGCCAGTTCTACCTCAACAACCCTGGGCGGCGTCCTGGTTACCAGTGTTCCCTTTGTTTCCAGCCGTTGCACCATAACGCGGTAGTAAAGCGTTTGCTGGCCACTGGCACGACGTACCGACCAGATCGCCTGACGGTTAGCAGCGGAATGGGCCGTTGTCAGACCATAGCCCCGGGAAACGAAGTTCTCATCGACGATGGTATAGGGACGCACTTCGGACGGAATAGTCAGCGACACCTTGACCGGCCCACCACTGGCCTGGAAACGCAGGCGCATCTCCACATCCCACAAATCCGTAGTGGCACCGGGCATAACCGGAAAGCCGAGCACCAGAAACTTGAACAGGAAAATGACAATACCAGTGGCCGCGAACGAACCGGCCAGCCAGTACAGGTGGCGGTTATTCACCAGGTTTGACGTCACAGTGTGGCGGGTTGATGAACTGGGCGCCGGAATCCACGAGGAATTTCTCTTTCAGGAACTTTCGCCCGATCAGCATAGGGTATTTCAGCCCGCTACGGTCAATGACATTAACCTCGGTCTCTTGATATTCACCACCGAGGCAGATACCCAGAATGATCACAGGCCGTTCCTGTACGCCCCCGAAATGGCGCTTGATCTTCACCATGCGGTGGACCTTTTTTTCCAGCCATATCCGTTCCCCCTGATAATTGATAATACTGAAGCGCACCCACTGTTCGCCATCCTTTTTGAAGAAATTACGGCACTCGCAGTCAAGGGATGAGGTCTTCGCACCGGTGTCTATCTTGGCCCTGATTTCCAGCTCCCCCGGATAGATAACGGCCTTCTCCGCCCAGCCCACAACTTCCCTGGCCAGCCCGGCCGCTGGCACGGCAACAAGCAACAACAGCAGCAGATAACGTTTCATACTCAGGCCCCCTTCAGGCAAAAGCACTTATAAAGCATATCCTATACTTTTAGCATAGATTAACAAAATACCCCGAATATTCAGGTTTGCTATAGTTGACACAACAAGGAGTCACCACATGTGCCGATTTGTCGTTTACAAGGGATCTGAAATTTTGATGGCGGACCTGCTGACCCGTTCAGACCGCTCACTCATCCGCCAGAGCTACGATGCCAGGGAGCGACTGGAGCCACTCAATGGCGACGGCTTCGGCGTCGGCTGGTATGCACCGGGCACCGATCCCATCCCCGCTGTTTTTACCAGTGTCTCCCCTGCCTGGAGTAACCGCAACCTGCACCGCCTGGCGGAAAAGATCCGTTCCGGCTGCTTTTTTGCCCATGTGCGCGCCGCTTTACGGGGCGGGCTGGTCAACGAGATCAACTGTCACCCCTTCCAGTTCGGCAGATATCTGTGGATGCACAATGGCAGTATTGCCGAATTCAGGAATATCAGGCGCCGACTCAGGGCATCCCTGACAGACGATGCCTATGATGCCATCCAGGGTACAACGGATTCCGAACACGCCTTTGCCGTATTTCTCAACTTGCTCGGAGATTGCGACACGCCGAAGACAACAGCGCAACTCGCCAAGACCCTGCGAGACACCCTGCACCTGCTCATGGAGTACACCGGCGAGGCCGGTATTACCCACCCCTGCTATCTCAATTTTGCTGTCACCGATGGGGATAGCATTATCATCAGTCGCGCTGTCAACCAGCCGGGCGTGACACCTCCCAGCCTGTATGTATCCAGGGGTGAACGATTTGAATGCTGCAATGGTGAATACCGCATGAAAGCAACGACCAGCGACCGGCCACCCGCTATCATCATCGCCTCAGAACCCCTAACTGAGTACCGATCAGACTGGGAACAGGTTCCTGAAAACCATATTTTGGCCATTACGCCTGAGCACGAACTGTTGTTTACTCCGTTGTAGCGCGGTTTAAATAGACATCTGCCCTTGCCTGATAATCGTCCGAGAATATCCGTACGGACGTTTCAGTATCAATACTTGTGATAGACCTGATTATTAAAAAATGACCAGGCTGGCCCATAGAAAAAACTGTTATCTGATCGGGTTTAATTACTGTTGTATGCTGTAGTTAAAGCAAGCTTGCTTTTCAACCAACGAGCGGTCTCTTCTGCTGGCTGAGGCCGTGCCAGATAAAGTCCCTGTCCTCTGCCACATCCATGTGCAACCAGGAAATT